>CAZYEE010000093.1:0-12880 GCA_964646355.1 uncultured archaeon
CATATATAGATCAAAATACCTAAATAAATTATAAGAAAAAGATCAATATTGACTCTATCGATATCTATTCAATAGTCCAATCAATTTTCCGCTTAACAGATGAAGAAATAAGATCTCAATTTTTAAATATAAAAAATGCAATGCTTCCTTATACTCCCAATCAATTCGATATCCATAAATTAAATCTGTTTATGATCTTTTTGGTAAAAGATTTTGAAGATATTGATACAATTCGACATTATCTGATCATCAATTCTATTTGTAATTCTATTGGTTGTGAATTATTTTATTTATATGCCATAAATTTTAGAAATATAAGCCCTAAACTTCCAGAAACAATCCCACCAGCTGTTTATTTATGTCTAAAAACTGAAAGTCTAAAAATCATCCCTATCGAATTAGATGCAGACCCGATTCAATCTTTAAAGCGCTTATTCAAAATACTGGACTCCTATAAAAATGGCACTCTCTCTGAATCCTTAATAAACTTAGCCCCAGAATCTAATTCCTCAAATTCCCAAAAATCGAAATCCTTAGATATTACTCATAGTGCTGGAAAAAAACATCAAACACCACCACATGCTCATCCATATACTTTAAGAAATAATAATATTAAACTTGTCGGAAAAATAGAAGCACTACCTCGTATTTTAAAAAAATATGAGGGAAATTTTGTAGTATTAGTTCTATGTAAAGAGGATATTTTTAATGAAATCAAAAAAATTATGGAGACTAATTTGGGAAACTCAAGTATAATTTGCATAATTTCTAAGGCGGATTATAATAATCTGGTTTTCTGTAAATTGGAACAAAATATTGAGGAACCATTCCAAATATCTGATTTCATATCTAATCCTGTGTTCCAAATATCTTTCAGCCTAGAAAATTTTGATGCTATATTAAAACAGGTAATAGATGAATATATCTCTGAAAAAATAGTATTGTGATTTACAATGGAACTAGCAGAATTAAGTGAACTTCAAGAACTGGGCAATTTTTCAAGGAGATTTAATCTTACGTTAAAAATAATTAAACTTAGTCCTCCAAATATGGATTATAGATATAATGAGTATATAAGGAGTGCTGTTTTAGCTGACCGTTCTGGTGCAGTAAATGCTAAATTTATTGGAGTTGGTAATGGATTACAAGTAGCGGATGTAATTTACATTACTGGTGCAAAAATAATTCAAGATAATAATAGTAAATATGAGTTAATTATCGAAAACGAGCCAGAATTACTTTCAGATGATATTCCTGTTATTGATGAAAATATGATTTTTGATAGTAGTGAATATGAAGATGAAAATGAAATTCGCAATAAATATCAAGATATTGAATTTATCGAATTAAAAGAAATGAAAACAGAATCAAAACGGTATAATGTTAAAGTCCAAATAATTAGTGGGCCCAATATCGAACAAAAATATTTCCTTGGAAAATATGATAAATTCGTAGAATTTATTGTTGGGGATAATACAGGCTGTATGCCATTAGTTTTCAATGATTTGAATGCTATAAAGCTTAAGCCATATGATGAAATAGAACTTTATGGTGCAATTCTCGGTTATAGGTCTTGTCCTACTGGAAGTGAACTATATTTAATGATCGAGGATTTTAAATCACAAGTAGAGTTAATAGCCACACATAAGGATTTATATGTTTCATTAGAGCGAATAACTCATATCGAATCCGAACTCAATTTTATTGAAGAAATTGATGAATTAAAAAGAAATATTCACCTAAAATGCAAAATTATATCGATTGATCCGCCCCGTAAAATTAAAATTCAAGGTGAAGAGATTGATTATGCCATTGCAAGAATCGGGGATCAAACTGGTACTTTTCTGCTCAAATTATGGGGAAATGACGCAGTCAAATTTCTACCTGGTGATAAAATTCAGATATTATCCGCCAATGTAACAATCGATAAACATCTTGAAAGAAAAATCTTAGAGATAGATGATAAAGGAATAATACGTTACACTTATGACTTACCTGACAATTTCGTAATTAATGATAAAGATTATTCAGAATTAACGCAAGATGAACTAGAAGAATTATATGATTCTTTTGAATATATTAACATTGATGAACTCGAATTTGATAATATAAGACGTAATTATATTGTCAAAATACTGGAATGTTATCCCCCAATTTATCTTATGGACAAGAAAAGGGCAAATTCTTACAAATTAGAAAGATTTCTGGTTGGAGATTCAACTGGATGTGTTTATTTATCACTAATTAATAATAAAATTTCTATAAAATGTGATGATGTCGTTCGATTACTTGGCTTTTATGCAAGAGCTAGAGGTAGAGATATATATCTCGAAACTGATTCATTTGGCAAAGTAAAAATACTTCAAAATGATTCAATTAACGAAGTTTCTGATGAAATTCTATTCATTGAGGGAGAATTCACACCCATCAACGAACTTAAACCGACCGGTAATTATAATATCAAGGCAACCGTGCTTAACATTACTCCTGAGTATACCTTTAAAAATAAGGATGGCTCTGAACATAAATTCGTATACGCCAAGCTTGAAGATCAATCTGGCTCAATAGATTTGGTATTATTTGATGACCAGATTAATAAGATCATCAATATGACTGGATGTACAGTTGAAATTTATGATTGTTTTTTGAGTACATATAAATCAAAAACGCAATTAAAATTGGGTAAATATGGCGATATCAAAATATCAAGCCAAAATTAATACAAATTTCTAAAAATAATTTAAGGTGATTGAGATTAAAATTTCAACTACCAAAATGCTTGTCTATGGACTTTTTGCAATAATATTATTAGCCCTATTACCCAATATAATTCAATTTTTCTATAATATTACTATATATGCTGCAGTAAATGGGGATATTATTTCATATATTTCATTATTTGTAATCTATCTCTTTTTATATTACGGATTTAAACTTATTGGCAATAAATTCGAGTTGATATCAGGGAAATTAAATCAAATTATTATTTACGTGGGTGTTTTACATATTTATGGATGTTTAATTGCTACAAGTCTGTTAAAATATTATTATTTAATTGCATTTGTTATTGCTGCCCCAATAATTTTTTGGAAACGACACCTGATTTATAACTACCTTGTATATCTTCGATATACCCTTAAATTTACTAATCCGTTCATAAGAACTTTTTATGATTATAGAGGAGAATGTTTAGTAATTCCATTCAATAACAAGTATATTTTTATTAAGATGGTGGAGATTGAACCATTTAAAGAGATATTACCTCTCCTAATTTCAATATCAAGGTTTAGTGGCCCATGCTGGTTTACTTTTGAAGTTCTCAAATTCAATCAGGAATACTCTATATATCTATCTTTTTTGGTAGAATCAAAAAATTATTTTACTGGGCTCTCTAATTTAATTGATTATTTTACAAAAATTATCCATATTCTCGAAAGATTGGGATACTATTATATAATTATTGACGACGAAATCTCATTGGAAAAGAAGTTTTTTACAATGATCTATTCTGAGCCTTTTATTTACAATGAAAATGGATTAATAAAAAATTTTCCCTTAATCAAGTTAAATAAAGAAGATATCGAAATAAAAAATAAATACTGTACTAATAATATTAAACTATTTAAAATTAACAATGATTTTTCATTTAGATTAAACGAAATACTCTGTTCTAACAACTCTCATTTCTATTGGATTTGCCAATTAAAGCCATTTAGTTCTGAAGAATATAAAATAAAACAAAAGACCATTAAAAATTCATTAAAAAGTATTTATGATCAGATGCAGGATAAATTAATCGAAAAAGAAAAAAAGCTTCAATTTTTGATTATGATGGGAAATATTAATAAAAATAAAGAATTGGGCTCAGATTCATTAAGTTATTATGCATTCGGAGAAAAATTATTAAAGAAAAAAAATGAGCATGAAAAATTATTATTAAAATATCAAACGGGAGAAATAATTGGATTATATAATGTTTCATGTTATCTATTTATCGATTCAAATAGTTCAAAAATAATTGACGATTTGATCGGAGTTAATTTAGAACCAATGAATAGTATTAATATTTTTAATATATTAACCAGAAAAGTGAAACCTCATTATGAAATGACTTCCAAGGAAATTCTAAATTTTTTACCATTTCCTACTGATACAGATGATTTACCTCAATGATAAATAATGCTAGTAGCTATTTCCACATGTTTATTAACTGTACAATTTAAAAATATCTCGTTTATACATTTAAATTAAAAATTATAATCTAATTTTAATTAATATATTTCTAAACATGTATTTTTTATTTTTATGCTAATTTTTCTTCTGAATTATAAGTTTCGAATATTTTTGTAAAAAAAGCGCATTTTTCGCGAAAAAATAATTTATCTGAACTTGCTGAAATTCAAAAATTTCTGGTTCTTTTTGAGAAAAAATTACCTTTTTAAAAGTTGCGCCTCATCATACATATTTTGACTGTCAATTTAAATATCAAATAATTTGACTTATTTGTATTTGACAGATGATTTAGGAATAGAAGCAGTTATTTCAATAAATAATATGGATGGTATTTAATTATGGCTATAGAATTCTTAATACAAGAATTTGAGAAGACTTTAAAGAGATCAATCATAATTGAAAAAATAGAGGATCTTAATAATCTCGATAACCTCATTTATATTGATGTAAAAACTCCTATCCGATTATCTAAATTGTTTAATCTTGCTAATAGATATAAAATTGTTGCATTTCTTATAAAATGTGATGAGAATTTTTTTGGACATGTTATTTGTTATTATAATTCCCTGGATAAAATAATGTTCTTTGAATATTTTAGCATATATGGACAAATACCTGGATTAATACAACCGTTGATTGATAATTTAATCAAATATGCAAAAAGAAGTAATTGCAGAATAATATTAGGTCCATATAACCTATTGGGCGACTCACAAACTTATGGTTTTGATTCAATTTATGATAATTTATATATTAAAATGTTCAAAAACTCCGGATTTAAGGTTTTTAGAAAAAAAGATAACAAGATTCTCTTAAGTAAATATTTATAAATCGATTAAATTCATATATAATATGACGAGGTGGTCTGTGTAATTTATTAGAATAAATTTACCAATACCTTAAATGGATAAATAAAATTCATTGATTGTAATAGTGTAATGAGTAATTGAATATATATTTGAGTGGATAAAAATAAAAACATTATAATAATTTGCAGGCTGGGAAATTTGATTAATTGTATTAGGTGGGCATACCCAAATATTAGTAGAATTTATAGAGATTCATTCTTACGACAGAAGTCTCTTGTTAATTTTCTAGAGCAAGAACTTGGCGATAATTACTATGAATATATCTTAGAAATTGGGAGTGGAATTGGTAGATTTACAAAATTTCTCTATAAAAAATATCGCAACAGTAATATTATTTCCATAGATACCAATGAAAATGCAATTAAAATGTTAAAAAGGGTGTTCAAGCCACGTCACAACTTTAAATTATTAGTTCATAATGCAATTAAGCCCTTATTTTTTAATAAATTTGATTTAATAACCGGTTTTCAAATATATCCTTTTTTAGAGCAACCAGATCTAGTTTTTGAATCCTTGCTTAAACAGTTAAAAAATAATGGAAAGATGGTTATTTTCGAGCTCGATATGTTTAATTTAGAAACTAACATAATTAATGATGAATTAAAATTATTTTATAATTCCTTGAAAAAAGGATTTGAATACTTTGGTTGTCATTACGATCTATATAATTTGAAAAAACATTTTAACAAAAATATTGTAAAGCTAGAAATAAAAAAATTTGTATTTGAAGAAAAAACAGTGTTAAGACCCGAATTATTTAATATGTTAAAAAATACTAATAATCCAAACTCAGAATTATATAAAGAAACAGTGGATTTCTATTATCAATTTTTAAGTAAAGCAGGCTGGTCTAGAATAGATTCGGAAGAATTTTTCAAAAGATTCTTAACTTTTGAAATATATCGTGAACACATCGGGGAGTTATTAATAAAAAAAATTCCTTATTATTCTTTTAAAATAAAAAAAATGTCGACTTAGTTATAATTCCAATTTAAATCCAAATAAAATAAGGTGCACTCATTTATTTTCTGAAAAATTCTAATTCTTTAAATCTATTATTCTCATGATCTATTATCTTAATCAAAGAATTGAATTTACGTTTATTAAGGATAATATAATGTTGAAACTTATCTGATTCCTCTAGAGCATCAATTGTTGTATAGTATTTTCCTAAAAGTGCTAATTCTATGAATAAAGTCTTGGAATCAGGAGAAAAAAATACGCGTGAATATGGAAAATGAATATTTATAATCGCATTTAAATAATCAATATCATGACTCTGTATTTTCACTAGAGAATAATCCAGATTGGGAAGTTCAGCTATTATATTAGCTAATTTGTCTAATAATATCATGTTTTCTTTCAAATATTTCATACTATTCTTAATAAATTTCATTAAATTATCAAATTGTCTACTTGATTTGAAAATTTTATTTTCAAATAAGCTTATAAAATAAAACCAAAATTTGTTTCTGTTTAAAATAATGTCAATAAATTTTTCTTCTGGCCCAACTTTAGTTAAGATATTCCTCAGATCCCGATCTTCTGTCAAAGAAGTCATATGTTCTCTATACAAATATTTTTGGACCAATATTTCTTCAAGAATATAATGATCTGGGCTCCCTTTTTCAAAAAGAAATTCAGTTGAAATTTTGGGCCCATTAAACTCATATATTTTATAAAAATTTATTCCTCTTTTTGCTATAATCTTATTCTCGAATTCTGAGCAATAGGATTTTGGAACGTAGAATACATAAAAAAAAGAAGCACCATTCCTTCCTTCGACATAAAACTCTTCCATACGGTAATTAGAATAAACTTTTTTAGGTGTTTCTATAATGTATGGTTGCAAAAATTTGTTCCAATTTATTACAAATCTAAAATTTATCCATTTCAAATATTCAGGTTTTATATATTTTCTAAAAATTGTTAATCTATTTAATATACTCTCATTTTCAGGATTGTTAACACATGTCTCAATTTCTTTTAATCTTTTTATCTTTAAGAGTTCTGCCCTATTTGCTTTCATTATATTCTACCCGATTTCCAAAATACATTCTACGTTTTTCCATATTTTTCCATATTTATGTTTGTACATATTAACCATACTGATTTGAAAATTTCAGTTTTTTTCAACACAATTTTAAAAGTCTTAATCAAATTTATTTCTCAATTTACTAATCTTCTTATTAAAATTCATTAAAAAAATTAAATTATCAAGCATATCTTATAATTCTAAATTGTTTTTCAGGATCAAAAATCCAATTTCTCAGCTCAGGATCAAAATAGTCTCGAATATTCAAGTAATTGTTGAATTTGTTATATTTAACGATCTCAATTTCTATATTTATTTTCAATTTTTGGAAAAATTTTCTCAAACAATATAACGTGATTCCTACTGAATTTTGAGGAAGATATAATATCAAATTAAATTCATGATCATGAACATCGTAGGTACGATAAAGGACATATATCGGAAATAGTTTCCCTATATCTCTCAGTAAATTGAATATTCCAGTTTCATAGGATTTTATTGTTAAAATAACCATGTTTGGCAAATCAAATCTTCTGAAAAATGGTTGTGGTGGATATATTATTTTTGTTTTTAATGTTTCTATAATGGCTTTAATTTTTTGTCTATAAATACCTGTGATCTTGATCAAATCTCGTTCCGAAGCAGAGGGCATTAGTTCTAAATAAAATCCAACTAAAAAGTGCTCAAAAGTCAGATCTTGAATTGGTTCTATGTAATTTACCCTTATAGGATTTTTATCTCTAATATATTCAATTTTAGAGAGTTCATTGAACAGTTTCTTCCTATTAATTTCCCATCCAAACTCTGGATGTCTGAATACAAAACCCATCCCCCCATCTAATGTATCATAATTCCTATAATGTATGCCTAAAATATCATCTTCATTAAAGGATTCTGGGATTTTTATGTAAACATGTGTTGCCTTAGAGGTTATTATCGGGTTATTATGCCACTTAGTTAAAACAAGAATAGGCTCATAAAAATCCATCCTTATGGTTTTTAATTTAAATGCACTAACTGCAAACCGCTGTCTCCAGGCTAATCCTTTTGTTATTAGATTTTTCTTAA
The DNA here is from genome assembly GCA_964646355.1 of uncultured archaeon. Classification (GTDB taxonomy): domain Archaea; phylum Asgardarchaeota; class Lokiarchaeia; order Helarchaeales; family HEL-GB-B; genus HEL-GB-B. Next base: position 8,206 of record CAZYEE010000093.1, read on the forward strand.
TTTTGGTTATCCTGTGAATAGGTAAATCTTTTTCATATTGATATTTGCCATTAACAATCAATTCATGGATTTCCGTACTGGTAAGTGGTCTTTTTTCTTTTTCAAATATTCTAAAAATAAATAATTCTTCATCCGTAGGAGTCAATAACATATTCTTTTTAATCTTCTCATCTAATCCTCGCATATAAAATGGAAAAATTGGTGTATGAAGTAATTTATTATAATCTTCTACAGTTAATCGTACTTTTCTCATTTCTAATTTTTTAAGATGTAAGAGAAACTCCTGATAAATATTTTTATGAATAGATATAATTCTTTTTAAAAATTTTTTTCCCTTATAATGATAAAAACCGGGTAAAAATATATAAAATAATGTAATTTGAGGATGATACCAATTCCCCATCCTATCTATTTCAAATTTTCTATCAATACTCCAATCTATTTCAGTTTGTGTAGTTTCAGACCAACACTTTAATACTTCATCATCTCCTTCACTATCAAGAAAAACTGAAAAAAAAGCAAGGTCCAGTCTTCTATCATATCTTATATTTGAGTCTGAATAAAAAACATTTGGCAGTTTTTGATAGGTTTCCATAACTTTCTTCATTATTTCTTCTCTACTTGATATATTTTCGGTCATTTGAACCTACATTCTTTTGTGAGCTACTATTTTCTAATCAATTTAAATATCTAATAACTAATACCTTCTTTTTCTATTTTTATATTTAAACATTTTATTTGAAAGTTATTTTTACTATAAAAATTCGATTATAAAATTGTATTCTTAATCTCAAAAATTTTTTCTTGCATTTAAAAATGCATCATAGATATTCGATTAATCTTATCTTAAAAATTCAAATTTTTATAAGCAAATTTGTAAAAAAATAAATATGATCCACTATTCAATTTCTATATGGTATATCTAAATCCCTTTACTTAAAAAAATTCAGTTAAAAGAAAGGGTTTTTAAGAAAATTAAATATGAATAATTATAATAGACCTATTATCTAAATAATTTAAATAATTAAGTCTTATGAGATTATATAATATAAATAATAAACTTAATTTAAATAATATTTTCTTTTATTCAATGATAATTTTATTATAACTTCTACTATTCTTGATCTTTTTTTAAAATATTTCTTAGGTAACTTAATTTAATACCACTCAAACCGAATAAGTTTTAAATTCAGTAAAAGTTTTAAATCTGATTTTAAGTATTATAACGAGATGAATTAAAAATTAGCTTTATTTACTTAGATAATTAGAAATATACAATTTTTTACATATCTTGAATATTTTATTACAGGTGCACAAACTTGGTTGAAAATAATGAGAAGGACGATGAAATAAGAGTCGGTGTATTTATATGTCACTGTGGTACTAATATAGCTGGTGTAATTTCTCCACAAGATTTAGCTGAATATGCTTCTAAAATTCCAGGAGTGGTCTATGCTACTGATTATCGTTTTATGTGTTCCGATCCTGGTCAAGATTTGATAAAACGGATGATTAAAGAGAAAAATCTTAATAGAGTGATTGTTGCCGCATGTTCTCCCAGGATGCACGAACCTACTTTTCGGAGAGTTTGTAAAGAGGCGGGACTCAATCAATTTTTATTTGAGCAAGCCAACATCAGAGAACATGATACTTGGGTTCATATGCGAGAACCAGATAAGGCTTTTGAAATTGCAAAAGATCTGGTACGAATTGCTGTCGCAAAAGCAAGAAATTTACAACCGCTTTATGCTCAAGAAGTTGATATTGAACCTACATGTCTTATAATAGGTGGAGGAATCGCTGGAATAAGTGCGGCTTTAGATCTTGCTACTGCTGGCTACAAAACTTATATAGTTGAAAAAGGTGCCACAATTGGAGGTAGAATGGCTCAGCTCGATAAAACATTTCCAACAATGGATTGTAGCGCTTGTATTTTAACTCCAAAAATGGTCGATACGGGTCAACATTCAAATATAGAGCTGTATACCTATTCTGAGATAAAAAATGTAGACGGGTTTGTCGGAAATTTTGAAGTTACAATCGAAAAAAAGCCCAGGTATATTATAGAGGAGAAGTGCACTGGTTGTGGTGAATGTGCTCAAGTTTGTCCAGTCTATGCCCCAAACGAATTTGATGAAGGAATGGCACCTCGAAAAGCTATCTATGTTCCATTTCCTCAAGCAGTACCCCTTGTCTATACAATCGATAGAAATAAATGCATTGAATGTCGTTTGTGTCAACGCGTTTGCGAGCCTGAAGCCATAGATTTTGATCAAAAACCGGAGACTTTTAAGATTAAAGTTGGTACCATTATCGTAACCACAGGCTATGACCCATATATTCCAAAAATTGAAGAATATGGCTATGGTAGATATGAAAATGTAATAACCGGTATTCAGATGGAACGACTTCTTAGCAGTTTTGGTCCCACAGGTGGAAAGGTAAAGAGACCATCTGATCTAAAAGAACCAGAAAAAGTATTATTCATTCAATGTGTGGGTTCTAGAAACTTGCAAGAAGGTCAATTTCCATATTGTAGCAGAGTTTGTTGTATGTATACTGCAAAACAAGCAAGACAATATAAAGAAAAACATCCAGAAGCGGAGATATACATCTCTTATATGGATATCCGAGCATTTGGAAAAGGTTATGAAGAATTTTATGAAATAGTTCAGAGAGAATATGGTATAAATTATATTAGAGGTAGAGTTGCCGAAATAAGGGAGGATCCAGAGACTAAAAATCTTATTGCAAGGCTTCAAGATACTTTTCTTGATAGACTTATTGAGCTAGAGGTCGATATGATCGTTTTAGCTACAGCTATAGTATCAAGAGCCGAGACTAAAGAAATTACGGAGATCTTGAGATTATCAACAGATAAGGGATTTATAATAGAGGCACATCCTAAACTCAGACCAGTCGATACTTTATCAGATGGCATTTTTGTTGCAGGAGTCGCTCAAGGTCCTAAAGACATACCTGATACGGTCGCTCAAGCAAAAGGTGCAGCAGCGAGTGCAATAGCATTAATGGGTAAAGGAAAAGTCGAAATCGAGCCATATTATTCAGTTGTGGATATCAGCAAATGTACTGGATGCAAAACATGCGTTAATTTATGTCCGTATCAAGCAATCAGCATGATTAGAGTAGAAGGAAAAAGCCATTTAGTATCATCGATAAATAATGTCTTGTGTAAAGGTTGTGGAACATGTGCAGCTGCATGTCCAAATAGTGCAATTTCACAATGTCATTTTATGGACCAACAACTATATGCACAGATTTTAGCAGCATTAGAACGAGATTAAATTTAAATTTAAATTAACATTTTAAATTAAATTTATATTAAGTAATAAGCCAAATTTAAACCAATACATTTCAATTATGGTTAGGTGTTATGGATGTCTGAAATTGAAAAACCTGCAACAACTGGTGCAACTGCTACACTGGCAATTGTATCTAGTATCTGGTTAATACTTGAAGGGATCTTATTTATGGTTTTTGACTTGGCATTATCTCAGTCATGGGTTCAAGAATTGACCGCGCCCTTCAATTATTTATATGTTGGTACTACAGGGGTAATTTTAGCAGTAATTCTGAGTTTTATTTGCGCTATCGTAATGATTATCGGTGGTGTGCTTATATTCATTAGAAAATATTATATTGGCGGACTAGTCGTAATTATAATTTCTCTGTTTAGTATCATTTGTGGTGGTGGATTCTGGGTTTCAATTTTATGGGGTACATCTGCAGGTCTTATTGCTTTTATATGTCCAAAACTTGAAGAAAGAATTAAAAACTCTCAATAATCAATATTTACTTTTTATTGACTTTTATTTTTATATATAATTTTTAAAAAATTCAATTTAAATACTAATAAAATTCTGAATTTTTCTACCACATTTTATTTAAGTTAAATCTTAATACTTTTTAATTAATGCGATTACAAAATTTTTTCAATGTTAATTCAGTAGCGGTGATAGGGGCATCTAAAGATACGAAAAAAGTAGGTTATGCTATTCTGAAAAATATTAAAGATAGATTTGAGGGAAGAATTTTCCCCATTAATTTAAAAGAAAAAGAGATACTTGGACTCAAATGTTATCCAAGTGTATTGGATGTTCCAGAGCCAATCGATCTTGCTATTTTTGTTATTCCCGCTAAATACTGCATAAAAGTAGTTGAGGAGTGTGGAAAAAAAGGAATTAAAAATATCGTGATAATCACAGCTGGATTTAAAGAAACGGGAGTCGAAGGTGCTAAATTAGAAAAAGAGTTGTTAAAAACTTGTAAGAAATATGGTATTAATGCATTAGGGCCCAATGTACTTGGATTTATAGATGTACAAAATAAATTAAATGCTTCATTCACCAATATTTATCCTTTAGAAGGAAATATTGCTTTAATCTCGCAATCTGGAGCTATTATTACAACAATAATTGATTGGAGTATTCCCGAACATATCGGATTTTCTAAAATTATTTCATTAGGTAATAAAATGGACCTAAATGAGGTGGATTTCTTAGAAATTTTGGGTGAAGATCCACACACTAAAGTTATTTTGATGTATTTAGAAAGCATTGATGAGGGACGTAGGTTTGTTGAAGTTGCCCAAAGAGTTGTAAAAAAGAAACCTATTATTGTATTGAGAGCTGGTATATCCAATGCTGGTGCTCGC
>CAZYEE010000094.1:0-1681 GCA_964646355.1 uncultured archaeon
AATTAAAAGATCATAATGATTTTTTTTCATAATTTTTTACCATATAACTACTTTTTGGATAATCTTTAATAGCAATTATAGAATTATAAACAGGAATAGTTAATATTGAAAAAATTATAGTATTACTAACTGTATGAATTATCATAAAAAGTAAAGAACCTGGATTTAAAAGTGCAATATCAATCCGTCCGAAATAAAATACAATACCCATGACTACATTAGTTGTAATATCGAAAAATAAGGTTAATAGAAGTCCAGCAAATCCGAATCTATATATATTCCAAGCAGAATAATCTAATTTTTTCTTTTGATTTTTATTATTGATGTGGTTATTACGATGATTACCATTGATTTTATTCCGATTGTTATTAGACTTGATTCGCTGTTTGGGTTTAAAAAAACCACCTATAAAACCTATGAAAGACATACATAATACACATGTAATGTAAGTAATTGGGTCGCTAACGCCCCAAGGGTTCCATCCATAAAAGATAAGTGATGAAATTAATCCTACACCCAAGCCAACATAATAACCATAAATAAGACCGGATATAAAAAGAATAAAAGACATTAACTCAATATTTGGAATAAATGCTAAAATATAACTAATAGCAATACTTAATGCAGCTAGGCACGCAATTAATACAATATTGAATATCCAATTATCCTTTTTAACTATAAAATTTTTCTTAATTTCCGGATTTATAGTAGAATTTTTAGAATCTTCTATATTAATAATTAATTTTTTATATGCATTCATTTTTTCATCTGATTAAACAATTTTTTTACTTTAATTTTTTAGCATTTATTAAAAAATATAAAGGTAATTTTTGATAATTTAGGAAGATATACAACGATTTTTATTGAAACTCTTTTATATTTCTTTTATTTTTAAGAAATACTATTATACCAGAAATTATTAGTAAACACGGAATGATATAAATAAGACTTTCTATACCGATAGGGAATGTATTGGTAGGATTTGAAGTTTCTGGTATCTCTTCCACACCAATAAATTTGATGTGTAAATATACGTAATTAGTAAAGTTTAATTCATAAAATCCTTCGAGTAGAATACCAGAATTTAGATCATAGGTAAGTGTTGTATTTTGATTTCCGCCTGAACCTTGCTTATAATCAAATGTAATATTATGGGTATTATTAATGATATTTAGAGTTCCAGCAGACCATCCACTTGAAGCATTTGCTATCGCCCATTGTTTCTCCTGAGTTAAATTCTTCGTTATGAAGAACCCAGGATACCAAGTTCCAATACTAAATACAAGCACACTAGCAATTTCACGCTTAGTTGCGTTCGTTGTGAAATTTCCCATAATGAATCTACCATAGATAGTCAAGCCGGAAATACTAGTAATGTAGAATACAATATAAGTATCGTTTTCAGCATCTATTTTGCCTCTAAATTGCCAGCTAAAGTCGTAGAAAGCTATTGGTTTATCTGAAATGCTGATAATTCTCCAATAATACATTTGATTCTTTTTAATATTATCATTGTAATAAGATATGCTCTGGGCTTTTGCATTTATCGCAGATACTAATTGTAAACATATTATTAAGCATATTATTATTGCAAGATATCTTTTAATCTTCATATTATTTAAACACCTAGGATAGTTTATCTAGGATAACTTGACCTAATATAAAAAAATTTCGTATAAAA
>CAZYEE010000094.1:1781-12843 GCA_964646355.1 uncultured archaeon
CTAGGATAGTTTATCTAGGATAACTTGACCTAATATAAAAAAATTTCGTATAAAAATTTTTATCCATAAAATACATAAACATACATAACTTTTAGGGATTCCAAGCAATATTTTTAAAATACCCTTCGATTACAATTCAAGAATTATAGTTGGTTGGAAGAAAAAATTGGAAATATTTAAATCATTAGCAGACCGTCGAGGACCTGGGCATTTGTTTTCATTAGCTCATTTTTACTTAGTTTTGAAATATTTGAAAGAGGAAAAGAAGCCAATAGGACGTTATGACTTGGGTAAAAGATTGAATTTAGGAAGTGGATCAATTAGAACTGTTCTAAAAAGACTTGCTTCTAAAGGGTTAATTGAGAGCGAAAAAACTAAGGGACATAAAATTACAGAGAATGGACTAAATGTATTAAATGCTATTGGAAAATATATATTAAAGATACAAGAACTTGAAAATGTGGGAGATTTATCAGTTTCAAATATAAATATAGGATGCCATGTAAGATATATTACAAATTTGATTGAATCAGGTATCAGAATAAGAGATGAAGCTATCAAATATGGGGCAGATGGAGTAACTACACTGATATTTAAGGATGATAATTTTGAAATAGTGGGATTAGATCAGTTTGACATTAAAAGAGATTATATAGAATTATATCGAGAATTAATTGATAAATTTGAGGATATTAAAGATGATGATCTGATAATTATCGGGACTGCTCAAGATAAAAATGCTGCATTAATAGGAGTATTAAACGCAATTTTTTCGTTATTAATGGATATGAAACTTTTCTAACTGTATTAAATTTAGAAAAATTTAGATCGAGGGACTGATTTAAATTCAATGACAAAATTTTTTATTAAATACAATTTTAAAAATTAGGAGGATCAATCATTTACGCGATTCATTTTTATTAGTTTCTATTACAATGTTTTTAGATTTCCTTTCATTTACAACTTCTTTTTATGATTCCTTTTATTAGATTTGCTTTATCCACCTCCGACGGGTGGAAATATAGCAATTGTCTTACAATTTTCTTGGATCTGAAAAGTTGGAATTTCATGTCTTAATAGAATATGACCATCAATGATAATTCGCATGTGTGAGCGTATCTCATTACGTTTTTTATCAAAAACAGCCTCATAAAATTCTTGACCATTTTGAAGATTATCACGTAGATATTGTAAAAATTGGTTAATTGTAATTTTTGAAGGAATCTCTATAATTTTGCTGCTAAATCCTAAAATATCGCGTAAAGTGGCAAATACAAGCAATTCTATTTTAATTTTTTTTCCTGTCATTCGAACCACATATATTCTTTATACATCGGTTAAATTTAAATTAAATTCAAGAGATTTTAGGCATCAAAAATACATTTTATAAGATTACAGCTATATAGACATTCATTACATCCTGGCGTATTACCATAACAATCGGATAGATTGGACTTTATATAGAAACAATTAGCTGTAAAATACGGACAATCACCGCACCATGGAATATTATTAGAAAAGTTTGGATTTTTAAGACGTTTTCTGAGTGTTTGATAATTTTTTGATCTCCAAATCTCGGATAAATCTTGTTCAAAAATATTTCCATACGTAATTAATTGATCTTTTTTCATATTTTTGTCTATAAAGGATATTGAATTATGTATATAATTAAAACACGGAACTACTTCACCTTTCACATTAATTACTGTAGCATCGCGTTCGACATAAGGACAGATTCTGTTCTTATAACTAGGAAAAATTGAAGGTAATTCTAGTTTAATATTTAGATAATGAGCCAATTCTAAAGCTTTCTTAAAGATACGGTTCGTATCATTTAAAATATCAAGTTTTTGGAAACATTGCAAGATTTGATCTAAATTTATACTTAAGTCCGAAGAAAAACTTTTTTCTCGATAAAAGTTTAACAATTTTAAAATGTCATCAGCAAATAGTATTTTATTTTCATTAAATTCACCATAAGCGGGCCCTATAGATCTGCTTATAATGTATTTTCTTAATTTGTATAATATTTCATCAATAAATTTTTTACCCAGATTCCATGATTCTTCTGATACTATCGTATAAAGAGTTTCAGATATAAGATCGATAGTATGCGGGAGAAGATGTGTTATATATAATGCATTAGCCCCAATATCATTACAAAAATGGATTAAATCAAGCAGATCATATAAAGTTGATTTCATAATTACAGATTCAATAGCAAGAGTGGATAATATGTTTCCTTTACAAAGTTCACCTAGATATTTGATATTTTTAAAGAGATTTTTATTAGCTTCAGGACGTATTTTCTGTAATTTAAATAAATAAGGTGATTCTACAGAAACGATTATTCGATCTAGTTTCCTTCTACCTTTTTCTATAATTTCATCCGTTAAATTAGATGTTAATAAGCTACCATTTGTACTAAATTCAATTTTACCATTAGATGGTAGATATCTTGAAGATATCTCAATGAATTCGGGAAAACTAGGATGTAAAAGCACCTCTCCGATACCCATAAAAATAACTCTCTCCAGTTTTGGAAAATACTTTTTTGCAATAATTTTGAAATCATCTATAGGAAAGTTATTAAATTTCTCGCTCCACACGTTGCGAACACACATTTTGCAATTAAAATTACAATAGGTAGTGGGCTCAATTTGTAAAATTTTAGGAAAATCAGACATAATTCAAATCCTAATTCATCTATAAAAAAATAAAGACTTTTTAAAAAATAAAAAATAGGAAATAGATTAAAAGATATATTTAAGAGCTATTTAAATTAGAAGTTTTATCGTTTCGATACCTAATTCCTTGATTTTATCATCTGTAGGCAGTCCTTGTTCATTCCAGCCTCTAAGTTTATAATATTCTCCTAACATCTTATCAAGTTCACATATCTCGCCTTTTGAGGGGCCATCTGGGAGCGGATCCTTTAAAATTCGTTCAGGGAGCGTATCTTGATTTATTATTCCAAGTTTTTCCATAATTAATCTCTGAGTATTATAAATTCGTTCTCCAATGGTAAGAAAATCTTGATCGGTAATTGACCAACCAGTGACCGCTGAAAGTAAATTAGCAAAATCTTCGGCACTTAACGCAAAAGTAGTAAATAGACAATTAACAACAGAATTAACAGCTGCAGTAAAATCCTGGAAAATTTTTACCCAGGTTGGTTTACCATTATATTCAAGTCTATCAAGTTCTTCTGGTAATCCAATAACTTCTGGAGAGACCGTATATCCTGTAACATGGCATCCACCTCGATTTGCAGTAGCATAATTTAGGCCGATTCCTTTAATTCCTCGAGGATCATATGCAGGCATTTCAAGTCCCTTGACCGACATGCTGAGCTCTGGATGACCATACATTTCCGCCAATTTTCTAGAACCTTGTGCTAATTTCAGTCCGAAACCTTTTTGTTCTCCCATTAATCTTGTGCATTCAACTAATGCCTTTCCATTCCCAAATTTTAGATCAATATCGCCATAATCACTTTTTGGAATATATCCTTTTTCTGCAAGCTCCATAGCACAAGCAATAGTACTACCTGTCGTGATAGTATCAAGACCATATTTATCACATAAATGATTTGCCATGATAACAGCGCCCATATCATGAACACCACAAGCGTTTCCAAGTGCCCAAATAGATTCATATTCCGGTCCTTCTGTGAGCTCGATAGCAAATGGTCCTTCTGTTACGTGAGTCACTCTACCACAAGCAATCGCACAACCCCAGCAAGGATTCTTTTTAATTAAATATTTTTCAGTCAATGTTTCACCAGAAATTTTATCTGCTTCTTCAGAATAAGCACTTTGCCAATTATTTAATGGTAAAGCACCAATATTATTAATAATATTTACTAGAACAGCGGTTCCATAGGTTGGTAAACCTTCACCTGTTACACCATTTTCTTTCAATTTATTTAATGCAATTTTAGAATATTCTTTGAATTTATCAGGATTAGCAATTTGTACTTTTTGTTTGCCACCAACAACAATGGCTTTGAGATTTTTAGAGCCCATTACGGCTCCAACACCAGTTCTTCCAGCAGCTCGATGTGCATCATTCATTACTGCGGAATTAGGAGACCCTTTTTCTCCATTAACTCCAATACATAAAACAGAAATTTCATACTCATCAGTATTATATCTTTTTTCCAATATATCCGTAGTTTCATGAACATCTTTTCCCCACAAATCATCTGCGTCATGTAATTCAATTTTACCATCAAGAACGGTCATATAAACAGGTTTATCGGCTTTACCAGTAAATACAAGCCCATCAAATCCAGCAAATTTAAGAAAAGGTCCCCATTTTCCGCCCGAATTTGCAGATGCTATCGAACCTGTTAATGGAGACTTTAATGCCATTATATGATGTCTACCACTTGAAGGAAATCCTAATACTCCCGTCCCTGGGCCTGTCGCAATTATTAAAACATTTTTTGGATCTAAAGCATCTAATTTCGTTAGATCAATTCCATCATTAACATATTTCTTGACTGCATCCCATAAAATTGCAGTTCCTATGCCCATTCCACCTAAATAAAGTTTGAAATTATCAGCATAGTCTTCTTTTATTTCGATTTTTCGAGTTGATAAATCCACTCTAGCAAATCGGTTCATAAGTCCATTATTCATAATTATCACCAAATACCCTTGGCAAGATATTGCAATCAGTCCATTAAATTTAAACATGTCGATATGTAGGGTTGTTAATATCGTTAAATTTGAAGCGTTTTAGAGTATATTTTCTCTATTTTTTAAGATCATCTTAATTTTAAGTATTATTAGATGCACATGGTTAGTTTTTCTCGGTTCAAATGTAATATGTGGATATAGTTTAAAGTATTACACAGTTTGATTAATTTTTACTCCCCTTTTTAGAAATAAAAATATAAGAATGTGGTAATAATGAATCTGGTGAATAGTAGGCAATTAAATAATGTCATGGCATATATTAGTGATATAATAAAATGCAAAGGTAGTGTTATCGCAGATCAACAAGGACTTGTAATAGCTTCTGATCAGTCTGATGAAATTGATGAAAATTTATTGGCTTTAAAAACTATTTGTAATAGAAAAGATATTAATATTGATGATAATTCCATATTCATTCATTCAAAAATTTCAAATGACGCCTCAATTGGACTTTGCATGCCAAAAAACTATGATAAAAAAGATTTACTAAGAAGACTAAGTGTTATTTCTCATAAACTAGCGGAGCTTTTCTCTGATAATGTCAAAATTTCAGGAGATATCTTTCAATTATTAAAAATCTCTAATCCCACTCCAAAATTTGTTTATAATAGACCTTGTGCTCGATCTCAATGTGATGGTGAAATGGAGGTCTCAATTCAATTTGGCCAACACACTGCAAATCGTCAATACTATATAAATGAAGAACATTTTTGCCCAAAATGTGGTTATCGTAAAAAAGATAATTATAGAGTCTCCAAAAAAATGTTGTCAATTTTCACGATATGAACTGGTGAAATAATTAAAAATAAAAGAAGACTAACTATATAATAAAAGAAGACGAACTATATATGAAATAGAATGATATTAAAAAAAATCAGAATCTAGCATTGCAGGTATATTAAACAGGACACATAATACATTAAAAAAAAATCTTGGGCTTATTTAAAATCATTTGTAAATTCTAAAGATTAAATCTGCCACTGATCTGTAGGACATTCATATTTATTACTATAATAATCATTCAATCCTCATAAAAAAATAGCATTTTAGGTATTCAAGACCTGAAATATTTGGATTTACCAGATGACAAGGAGAAGCACCCCTTACTCTGCCAAGTCTTACAAGTTTTATGCCTAATTCCTTTGCAAGTTTTAAAATAATTGATTGAAGGTTTTGTGCATCTAAAAAATATGAACATGAGGAGGATATTAATAGACCATTTATTTCAAGCCGTTCTAATGCAAATTTATTCATATTGATATATTTACGAAGCCCTAACTCCTTCTCTTTTCTTGATGAGATAAAGCTGGGCGGATCTAAAATAATTACATCATAATATTCAATATCTGTTTTTGCGAATTCCCAGAAATTTTCCGAAACTATATTATATCCATCAGAAATATCATTGAGTTTTAGATTCTCGGCTAGTAATTTTAAATGGGGCTTATCATTTTCTACAAATGTTACTTTACAATCGTTTAATAGGGCATGGATTCCAAATCCGCCTGTATACGAAAAACAATCTAGAACATTATCATAGCTTTTTGAATATAATGAGAATTCCAATCGGTTAGATCTTTGGTCTAGATAAAAACCAGTTTTATTTCCATTTTCAATATCCACATAAAATTTTGCATTACCTTCGTTTATGATTGTTCTTGTTTTAGTAATTATAGGATCTCCTACAAAACCCTTCCATATAAGCATTTCATTGTTTTTACGATATTTAGTATCGTTTCTAACATAAACAGCCTTAATATCTTTATCAATTTTCATTGTAATTTCAGCAATCGTGTCAATGATTTTGTCAAATCCGCTATTTGTGCTTTCTATAACAGCTAGATCGTTGTATTTATCGATAATTAATCCTGGAAGTTCATCTGCGGCAGAATTAACCCATCGATAAGATTCTATGAATCCCATTTTTGATCGTAGTATTTTTGAATTCTTTAATCTTTCATAAATTGTATCTTCATTAAAGTGAAAAGTATCAAATGTCATTAAATGAATAGCCACATTACCCCAAGTTTCAAAAAACCCAACACCTAAGAACTCATTCTTATTCGCTGAATACACGGAAACCAAATCACCAGAAGATATACGACCCTCTTTTTTCTTAATATTTTGACGGAATATAGAATAAATATTATTCTTTTTTATTAACTCCGCTATATTGCTATCAATTATAATTTTGCCCTTTATTTTGAAACTCATCATAAATCACAAAATATATTATGTAATTAATTAAATTATGAGCTATTTGAGAATTAGTTAATTGGAAGAGAATTAAGCAATTAATATGAACCATAATATTTTTTCATATTATAATTATTTCTTTTCATTATAAAAATAATCTCTCTATTTGTTATTGATTTTTCTTATAATTATATTTTTTTCCTTGTCAATTATCAGAATACTAGGTTTAATTCTCTTAGAATAACTTTTACAACTAAAAATAGTAATTAATTTATCATCAAAATATGAGCAGTTCCCATTCTTAACAATTTCATGGCTTCTTATACAATATTCTAATTTATTATGTTTCATGAATTTCTTAAAAGGTTTAATCCCAAATATATAACCCAGACCACGGTAATTCTTTTTAATTCCTTCAATTTTATCAGATGGATCATTCCACAAAAGTTGTTGTCCTAGTTTATCCTCAAAACAATATTTTTTTGTAATATGTAAAATATCTTTGATAGAATAGACATTATCAGAATCCGAAACAGGGATGCCACCATGGACACAAAATACTTTTGGTTTTAAAATCCTCACACATACTGGTAGTTCCTCAAATAATTCATTATATCTATAATATAAAAAGGGATTCAAATGATGGTATATCGCCTCTCTAAAACCATATTCTGCATTAATATATCGCCATTCATGGTTTCCTCTTAATAAATGTACTCTATCTGGAAGATATTTTTTTAGGTGCAATAAAATATTTAACACTTTTATTTGCATATCACTAAATCCACGGTCGACATAATCTCCCAGAAAAATTATTCTATTGTAATCCTCATCAAGGAAAATTTCAATAATGGATAATAAAGTCTTATAATCACCGTGAATATCTCCAACTAAGATTGTTTTTATCCCATTATCAATATCAAGTAATATTGGTTCTTTTTCAACTATACCTTTTACTTCTTCAATTAAATTATTAATTAAATTCGAATCTTTATTATTAAACTCTTCAAATCTTTTAATGAATTCTTTAAATCTCATATAATACCATTTAAAAGTATTTTCTTACAAATTATTTTAAAAATGAGTATAATCATTTATAATAATTATCCTAATAATCATCCTAAAAATACGAGAATAGAAAAATGACATTCAGACATTTACCACCACCATTTCACTGGAGATCAGTAAGAAATATAGATATTGAAGAGATATATTATTTGGCACATTATATTGGAGTAAAATTGGATAAGAATTTTAGAATAAAATCAAATTGGAGCTTTTACAAACATTATGAAGTGTTTGATGTAGATGGAAAACCACTATTTCATATTAAAAAAAGTATGGATATGAATGTTTTTTTCGAGGCTGCAGCACTTCATCTTGCCAGAATAATCGATATTGAATTATGCCCTGAAAATTATATAGTTGGAAATTATGATGTGGGATTTTGGAGGTTTAAATCACCAATTCCTTTTGTTATGACAACTTTTTGCGATGGGGAAGTATTAAAAAAAGGCGAGATAACAAAATACGCATATAATATTGGAAGACACTTTATTTTTCATAAATTCTTAAATTTATACGATGTATATGAGCGCCATTTTATCTTAAAAAATGAGATATTAAAAAGAATTGATTATGATTTAGCATTCAGAGAACTGAAAGGAAAATATTCTGGATTTGATAGGTGGATAAAAAAATATAGATTATTTGATAACTCAGAATTTCTAAAAGGTGCTGATTTTGAGGTGGATCAGATTAGAAACAACTTGATTTCCAAGAATAGGGAATTTAGTGATACACTTTCAGCTATAAAATTTATTAGTTTAGAAAAAAAGGATGATAAAATTTATAGTGATTTTTATGAGGATTTATTAAAATATTGGAAAAATAATTGTATAGAAATTTTTAGTGATTTAGATTTGGACCTAGAGGATTCTATAGAATGAATTCAATTTGTTAATTAATGAAAACACTATAGATAATATCAAGACATTTTTATTATAATTTTTTTCTTTGATCGAATTAATAATTATGCTATAAATTTAAAATTCATGCTTATTAAAGACAATTTTTAAATATTCAAATCTTTATTGTATTTATAATATTGAAAGTCTTTTTATTTTACATAATTTGATTAAAATAGGGATGCGAATTAACTTGGATAACTCTTATTTAACATTTTTAATATTGATCCATCTGTAATAAAATGGGAAGGTTATAGAAGTGAAATTTATTATAGGAGAACTTTAGCTTTAGACATTTTTTTACCTTTCTTAATTATAATCATTCCTATTCCAATTACAATAGTTATTATACAAGTTTTAGGATTGGAATATTCCATAGATATTTGTAAATTCCTTTTTATATCGATTGTAGTTCTATGTATAGAGTCTCTTTCAGTATTATATGGAATTTTCGCAAGGCGACGAAGATATGAAAAATATATTATTGATGAAGATTTTATTTATGAAATACATGGAAATAGGTCTACATCTACCTATAGAACTGATTCCAGTCTTTTTAATTCCAGAAAAATTAGCTTATTATCTTTCAAACAATTTTGTATTAAAAATAATTTATATGAACGATTATTAAAAATCAATACTAGATCAATTCATATTTGGCCAAAATATTCTCAATCGATATTTGTCGATAATATTACAAGAGAAACAATAATTTTTAATCATATATCCGAATATAAAGAAGTGAAACATAAATTAAAATTAATATTAGCCCTAAATAGATTAGTTGAATTAAACATTCTTAATATTAAACCTAATAAGATTATTGAATGGACTCCAATTATTAAAAAGAAGGTCGCTTTTTATAATACAATAATTGGAAATATAAATATTTATTTGATATTTGGCATTTTTTATTGTATATTTAAAATTATCATATTAGCAATTTATTTATTAATAGAGGAAATTCAGATTACAATCACATATTTTAATATTTTTAATTTGGATTTCTATATTGATCCTTTTTATTCATTTCATATCTTTATAATTATAATAATTACTCACTTTATTTTTTCCTTAATTTCAAATGTTAAAAAGACTCGCGATGATATTTTTATTAATAATCATGGAATCTACATTTGTTATAAAAATGGGATAAATAAATTAATTCTACCATTAGATGAACTGGATTATATTTTTATTAGAATTCCATGTATTGATACCGTGTTTAAGAGAACCACGTATAATATTAATTTTTATAGTAAATTAAAAGTAAAACCAATATTAACAATAAAACATGTTATAAATCCATTTGAATTGAGAAATCAAATTATAGATATATTATATTTGAAATTACTTGAAAATATAAAAAGGTCTTAAATCTGAATAGAAAACGATACTTAACGATTATTTTATTTAAATAACAATATTTTCAGATTTAAAAATTTATAGATAACATATTATTATATAATAAATGAATTAAATAGTTAAATTAATTTTACCCTTTTACTCTTATACCACTTAAATATTATAAATCCAGTAACTGCAGCTCCGATTATTACAAAAATTGAGGCAAATAATAGTACCATAGGATATTGAACTTCTTTATAATATAGATCATAACTATAATGAATAATATTATTTGAACAGCTAATTGTATAGTTAAAATTTGCAGGATTTGTATCATTTAATGAAATAATTAATAAATATAAACCAATCATTTGTTGATTATTTGAGGGTTTATAAATTATTGAAACATTTTGTGTAGAATTTAATCTTTTTCCTACTAAAACAATAGTCGCTCCTATGTTATTATCTGGCTGAACTGATGGAGAGATTATCACTCCTACATCGAAATTTGATTTGACTTTAGAAGAAACATTTAGATAAATTGTATCTCCCGCTTCAAATTCTATTTTATACCACTTGAATGAATCATTTGTGGGAAGATTATCTTCAATAATAAACGCCGCATTTACTTGGTAAAAATAAGTTGAGAAAATAATTGGAATAATTATTCCTATTATTACTATAAATATTCGAAAACGTTTCATTATATTATCACTTAAAAAATATTAGAAATATCTTAACAAATAACTTATTAATTGAATTATTAATTGATGATATTTTTAAAATTAAAAAAATAAAAAGTTTATAAAATTTTTTATTTTACTTATTTTTATCACTTGTCATTAT
>CAZYEE010000095.1:0-12801 GCA_964646355.1 uncultured archaeon
TAAGTTAATATTTAAATAGAAATTTTTGAATTTTTTAAAATTTTATTAATAAACAATTTCCATTCCGTAGGATTTTTATAGGAATCTGAAATCAATCTTATTTCAAGCGGAGTGAAAAATGCTACTCGACCATGAATTATGGACTTTTTTAAATCCCACCAATTTGGGTTTCCGAATTCCGATTTTGGGAATATATTATCAAAAAATGGATCAAATGTAGGATCTAATATGGTCCATCTATTGTTTATATAAGCTTCTACAGCACAATGATCTACATAGCTAATTTTTATGGGCAATTTTTTAGAAAAAATTGCTCTTATTATTAGATATTTTGCCGGAATTTTATTCATTCTTAATAAAGTTATTAATAATGAACTTTTATCAACACAAGCACCAGTTCCTCGTTTAATAGTGGCTGTTGGGCCAATTATTTCAACAATTCTATATCTAATATTATCTCGTACCCACTCAAAAAGCGATTTTGAAATTTCTTTCGGGCTTTTTTCGTCCAAGTTATTAATAATTGTTCTATTTAGCCCTATCAGGTCTGGTGCATCAATCTCTATATGGAATC
Source organism: uncultured archaeon (assembly GCA_964646355.1). Classification (GTDB taxonomy): domain Archaea; phylum Asgardarchaeota; class Lokiarchaeia; order Helarchaeales; family HEL-GB-B; genus HEL-GB-B. The sequence goes on from CAZYEE010000095.1 coordinate 575, forward strand.
CTTTTTTTAAAAATTGATTGAAATTAGAACTCATAATATCTGGTGCATTTCTCTTTAATTTTTAACTTGAATATGATATTTACTCATCTAAATATCCGATAATGTTCAAAATGACTATTTTATAAATCTTTTAATCAACAACACTAAAATTATTTGGATTGGAAGCATATTTAACTGAAATGTCAATAGTAATATTAACAAAGATAGTATTTTCTAATAGTAATATTCAATTAAAATAGATAAAGATATGGATTTTAAAAAATTTAGAAATAATACACTTGCTTTTAAAAAGTTATGCATTCTCTGTTTTCTCTATAATTTCAGTACTTATTTCATCTTCAAGCTCTTCTTCTTTTACTATATAATTATTCCATTGTCTTCTTAATTTACCTCTTTGCATTTTACCGGCAGGAGTTATCGGGAATTCGTCTACAAATTCTATGAATTTCGGTGCTTTGTATCTTGCGAGTCTCTCTTTTACAAAGTTAATCAATTCTTGTTTTAATTCCTCGGCTTTTTTCTCATCCTTAATTTCATCTTTATATTTTCCTTTGATTTGGATTAAACCTAATGCGCTTTGTCCCCATTCAGGATCAGGAACTCCTATAACAGCTGCCATAAAAACTTTTGGATGTTGCTGTAATACGTTTTCGACCTCTGGTGGATGTATTTTTTCTCCTCCAGTATTGATTGTTTCTTTAATTCTTCCGAGTAATCGAACTGTTTTTCCATCTTCTAATAGTTTATATAGATCTCCGCTTTTGATCCAGCCATCTTCCGTGATAGTAGATTCTGTTTTTTTCTTTTCACCGTAATATTCCTTCATTGTTGGGCCTACTTTAAACCAACCTTCTCCTACTTCCCCGGGTTTTGCATCTTCACCATTATCTTTTACAATTCTGAATTTATCTGGTGGGAGTCTATCAAATTCATTTGAAGATGCTTTATCACCTGGAATATATATTCGTGGTATTAATTGAAGACTTTCAGTTGCAGCTACTGTATCTAGAAAACCAATATCAGGAAATGTTTCCCATAGCATTCTTTTTGTTTGTGCAGAAAATATAGCTGCACCCGAAACAATTCCGATTAAGACGTTATTTACCTTATCTTTATAATCATCAATCTCAGGTGAATTCAACAATGCTCTCGCTGTTTTATCCCCAATTGTAGTCATAAATCGGATTTTATGTTTGATTATCAATTCTAAAATTTCTTTTGGATTATAGCTTCTTGATTCTGTTAATACTAATGTAGATCCTGAAAATAGTGGCAAATGGGCAAGCCAACCATATATATGAAATGCCGGCGGATACCATAACATGGTATTCTTTACAATTGCCTTGTCTCCCAAACTTCCTTTTGGATAGTTATTTATTGCAGACTCCTCTAATTCGTCATTAATTTTATCTATTAGTGAATCCGTCTGTAGTAGAGAAAATAGAGGATATTTTGCTAAAAACCACGGAAATGGAAGTAAACTCAGGCATTTATTTTTTAATTTTTTTGACATTTCCTTCAATCTTCGAAACATTGGAATGACCCATTGCATCATTCCACCTTCTCCAATTAATGTATTTACTGCTTTATGGGTCCAGACTGCTCCTTTTGGTCTACCAGTTGTACCGCCCGTATATATTAGAAACGCTTTATCATCTTCTGTTAAATCCACTGCTATTAAAGGCTCGTATCGGTATTTCAATAATTCATTCTCATAACTTAAAAATTCGCTCGGAACATCTTTTCCTATTATAATTTCATATTTAACAGATTCAAAATCATTTCTAATTTCCTTTATCTTATCCATAAATTCCTTTCCATAAATAAAAACACGAGGTTTTGCGTCCTTTATAATATACAGAATTTCAGGAGGCTGGTATCTATAATTTATACCAACAGCCGCAGCGCCTATTCTATAACATGCATTATATATTTCAAAATATTCTGGACAATTATATAGAAGAATTGCTACGTGATCTCCCTTCTCAACTCCTAACTTTTTTAATAAATGAGCAAGGGCATTAATTCTATCATCAAATTCTTTATATGTTATTTTTCTATCTCCTTGAATTATTGCTGTCTGTTTTGGATGTTTTAAAGCAACTTCATGAATTAATAAACCGATATTTTTCAATGCCATTGTACTATCACCTTAAGAAATGGTTCCAATAATATTATGAATTAGTTTTTAAAAGTTTTACAATCAATAATAAGATATGAATAATTTAAATTTTACCAATTATATTTTTTTATTGAAGATCCATTTTCTAAATGTGATAATTTAGTTGATACATTATTCATAAACTATATTTTTTGTAATTGTATTTTTATTTTTTAGAATTTTTAGAAATTGGAAATATTAATTGCTTAATTGAGATACTGGGCTTCCAAAAATCTTTAACTAATATTATAAAATAAAAATAGATTTTTAAATTTCATTTTAGATATCTCTTATTTTGATTTAAAAAATAGATTACGTATATTGAAAAAAAATTATTTTAAGGGGCTGATTTTTTACTGGAAAGATCTGATGAAATTCAGTAAAAATAGTTTATATATATCAAGTTTAAAGAAGAAAAAAAGAAAAAAAAATTATAAATAATTGCATTTATAATTTAGAATTAAAATTACAAGCTTACTCCTTTGAAAATTTTAAGTGTTCGATATCTTTTACGGAAACTACAATTGTATCTCCTGCTTCAAATTTGCCCTCAAGGAACTCGACTGATAATGGATTCAACAGATATCTTTGGATTGCTCGCAATAGAGGTCTTGCACCATATACTGGATCATAGCCTTTCTTTGCAAGGAATTCTTTGGCGTCTTCTTTTACCACAAGTTTTAGTTGTTTTTCTTCTAGTTGTTTCTTTATTTTTTCGAGTTTTATGTCAACAATCTTCTTGATCATATCTTCCGATAAGAAGTTGAATACTACTATATCATCGATCCTATTAAGGAATTCTGGTCTGAAATAATTATTCAGTTCACTGATTACTTTTGATTCTACTTCATAAATGTCCTTTCCTTTAGATTCTACAATATATCTAGCTCCAATGTTGCTTGTCATGATGATGATAGTATTTCGGAAATCAACAGTTCTACCATGTCCATCAGTTAATCTTCCATCATCGAGAACTTGTAGTAAAATATTAAGTACTTCTGGATGTGCTTTTTCGATTTCATCGAGTAGTACAACCGAGTAAGGCCTTCTTCTTACAGCTTCGGTTAGATAGCCGCCTTCTTCGTAGCCAACATAGCCTGGAGGTGCTCCAATAAGTCTAGAAACGGTATGTTTTTCTTGGAATTCAGACATATCAATTCTTACCATGGCCTTCTCATCGTCAAATAGGAATTCTGCTAATGCACGAGCTGTTTCGGTTTTACCTACACCAGTAGGACCTAAGAACATAAAAGAACCAATTGGTCTATTTCTATCTTGGAGCCCCAGTCTGGATCTTCTTATTGCATTAGAAATCAATTCTAGAGCTCTATCCTGACCAACTACACGCTGTCTTAGACGTTCTTCCATCTTTAACAATTTTTCACGCTCAGATTCCATTAATCTGGTCACAGGAATACCCGTCCATTTACTAACCACCTCTGCTATATCGTCTTCATCTACTTCCTCTTTAAGCATTTTAGAGTCTTTTTGTAGTTCTTCAAGTTTTTTACGAGTTTCTTCTAATTGTTTTTGAAGTTCTGTGAGTTTACCATAACGAAGTTCTGCTGCTTTTCCTAAATCTCCTTCTCTTTCAGCTTTTTCTGCCTCAATTTTTGTTTCCTCAATTTCTCGTTTAATTTTTTTAATTTTATCAATTTGCTCTTTTTCAGCTCTCCATTTTAGTTTTAATGTTTCACTTTTTTCTTTTAATTCAGCCAATTCTTCTTCTATTTTTCTTAATCGTTCTTTAGAAAGCGGATCATCCTCTTTTTTTAATGCTTGTTGTTCAATCTGTAATTGTAATATTTTACGGTCAATCTCATCAATTTCTGTAGGCATAGAATCGATTTCAATTCTTAATTTACTGGCTGCTTCATCTAATAAATCTATTGCCTTATCAGGTAAATATCTATCTGTGATATAACGGTTTGATAACGTAGCAGCTGCAATGATTGCTGCGTCAGAGATTCTAACGCCGTGATGAACTTCATACTTTTCTTTTAAACCTCTTAGAATAGAAATTGTATCTTCAACACTGGGCTCATCTACAAATACAGGTTGAAATCTTCTTGTAAGGGCTGCATCTTTCTCAATATATTTTCTATATTCATTAATGGTGGTAGCACCAATGCAATGTAATTCACCACGGGCTAAGGCTGGTTTTAACATATTTGAGGCATCTACTGCACCTTCTGCGGCTCCAGCTCCTACTAAAGTATGAATTTCATCAATAAACAGTATAACATCGTCTGATTCTTTTATTTCTTTTAATACTGCCTTGACTCTATCTTCGAATTCACCTCTGTATTTGGTCCCAGCTATTAATGCTCCAAGATCTAATGCTATTAATCTTTTATTCTTCAGATTTTCTGGTACATCTCCTTTTGCTATTCTCTGAGCTAACCCTTCTACAATAGCTGTCTTACCTACACCTGCCTCTCCAATTAAGATTGGGTTATTTTTTGTCCTTCTTGATAGTATGTGCATAACTCTTCTTATTTCGGTATCTCGTCCAATCACAGGGTCCAACTTTCCTCTTCTAGCCATTTCAGTTAAATCTCTGGCAAATCTTTTGAGTGCTTGATATTTACCTTCTGGATTTTCATCAGTTATTCTATAATTTCCTCTAACTTCCATTAGAGCTTGAATTACTCTATCACGCGTTATTCCATGCTTTTTTAGGACACTGGCAGCTGGCGTTTCACTATCAATCACAGCAAGGAGTATATGTTCAGCACTAAGATATTCATCCTTTAATTTTTCAGCTTCTTTCCAAGCGTTATCAAGAATTTTCCCTAATCTGGGCGATAAATACATTTCAGCAGCATAACCTTGAACTGATGGATATTTTTCAATTTCATAATTCAAATCTTTAATAACTAAACCTGTAGGAACACCTAATTTTTGGAATAATTGTGAGATTAATCCATCTGTTTGCTCAGTCAAGGCTAGAAGCAAGTGTTCTACTTCTAATGCTTGATGATTCTTACTTGCTGCAATATTTTTCGCTTCCATAAAAGCTTCTTGAACTTTAATTGTTAATTTATCCATTCTTAACAAATTAAATCACCTTCATTTGATTAATTAACATAATTTTATTCATAATTTTTAATATAATATCTAATTAGAGCCCTACACTAGCGAGCTGCTCTGCAACTCGTCTTTGTTCTGGGCTCAAATATTTTGGAATTTCAATTTTAGTTTCTATAATCAAATTACCTCTCTTATTAGTATTAATTTTAGGAAATCCTCTATTTGGAATTCTAAATTTAGCACCACTTCTTGTGCCAGGAGGCACTTTCAGTTTAATCCGACCATCTAAACTGGGCACCGGAATTTTTGCGCCCAATAATGCCTGTGATATTTTAATAGGAACAGTAACGACCAAATCATCTTTTTCCCTTCGGAATATTTTATGAGGTCTAACCTTTATTTCTACGTACAGATCTCCAGGTGGGCCACCTCTTTTTCCAGGCATACCTTCACCTGGAATTCTTAATTTTGTTCCAGTTTTAACCCCGGCTGGTATTTTTATCTTGATGTTTTTCATTGGCTCATTTAAGCCAGGCCTTTTAAATCTAATATTTTTTGTCGTACCTCTAAATGCTTCCTCAAAATCAATTTCTAACACATATTTGAGGTCATCTCCTGCTTGGGGTCTAGCTTTTGCTCTTCTATAAGCTGATTCATCATCACTAATATTGAAAATATCACTGAATAGGTCTCCAAAAATGTCTCTAAATCCTCCAAAACCAGGCCCAGCAGAACCAAAAATTTCTTCAAAATTTATACGAGCTCCGCCCGGACCAGAACTTGTCCATGTATATGTATAGGTTCCAGGTCTGGAACCGGGCCTCCAGCCAGGAGGAACTCCTTCATATCGCTTAAAATCATGACCAAACCTATCATATTGTTCTCTGGTCTTAGGATTACTTAATACCTCATATGCTTCATTAATTTCCTTAAATTTTTCTTCAGCATCCGGATCATTTGGATTAACATCTGGATGATATTGTCTAGCTTTCTTCCGGAATGCCTTCTTTATTTCTTCTTGTGTGGCGTTTCTACTAACACCTAAAATTTCATAATAATCTCTTTTAGTCGGTAATCTAATCACCTAGTAATAATGATTTAGTTTCAAATATTATGAAGCTATTTTATTTTATAAATTTTGTCACTTATTGTTACTTTAATCCACATGATACCTAATAAATGTTTCGACAAATTTTTTTCAATTTTTAACAAGTATTTGTTTATAGAGTAATGTTTTTGTATAGATTTTCGATATTATAATGAATTTATTTCAATCTTGGATAAATTTCTAAATAATAGACTTATATTAATTAAAATTACATTTTCAATGATAAAAATTATATCAAAAATTTAGTATGATGATTAATTAACAATCTAATCAAAAGTCTAAATATTAATATTCCTCCCAATTAGTGTTCTTATAATAACTCTTTTTTTTATTTATGACCAAATTATTGATAAAAGTTATTAATTCATTTATTATTAATTTTTTTCATATCTCTACCAATTCTTCTCAGCTTATCTTTTAAATTCTTTAAAAGTTTTAGAAATTCGTTCGTTTCCACCCTTATATATTCTTCTATTTCTTCAAACTTCTTTTGCTTATATAATTCATGAATATTAAATCCGGACATCTTTTTATCTGTCCAATTATGAAGTCCAGATCCTTTAAATATTCCATTATTAAGTAGGACAAGCATAGATCTAGTATCAACATAGAGCCATTTATTTAAAAAATCCCATGGCGTTATGTTATTTTTAAAAAGTTTATATCTTTTTAGCTTAATACGTAATATTTCTTTATCATAAACAATTCCTTGACCTATCACAGTAGTTTTTGGAATTTCACTATAATTTTTATTTATCGAATTCCAAAATTCTCTAAGAATCTGTTTTTCACCACCTACTTTATAATCCCATTCTTTTAATATTCTCAATCTACTTCGAGGTTCCCATGTTCTTGGATTTAAGTATTGATATTGAATGGTTATAAGTTTATCGTTATATGGATTTGAATTTCCAGGAATTCCGACCCATTCTAAATCTAAATACATAAACTGCAAGCAATTCGCACTCCAAGCTAAGATTACATAGTTAATAAAGTTAATCTAATAAAAATAAAGATAAAAAAATATAATAAGAATTAACCACGTCTGAAGATTACACCTGTGCCTCCTTTAGGATATGTAAAGATTATTGCGTTATAATCACAGACCTGCCAGCAACTTCCACATTCAAGACAAATATCTTTGTAATTTTCTCTAATATTTGCCTTTCCGTCTTTCATATACCATAAGTTTACTGGGCATACAATAAGACATTTCTTACATGCAACACAATTTTCTTGATTAACTTTAATAAAATCGCCTTGATCGCCTTCTAATTTATGAATAACTTTTTCAAACGGAACTAGCATTAATTTCGCCTCCTAACTTTTTTCTTGGGTAGCATTTTTTCTAATACATTTGTTAAGGGTGCAAAATCACTTAATTCCTCCTCCAAAACTCTGGCAATATATGGCATTAAGTATTTTCGGAATAGTGGAAGTATAGATGGTCCTTTTTCTCTAAGATTTTTCAAGAACAACTGGCTCATTTCAAGATGCGAAGTTGCACCTGTAAAAAGATTCAGAGAATCATTAACTATTTCATTAAATTCGCCAATTTTCTCGGTATTAAAAGGCAAGCCTGCCCAGAATTCTTGAAACTCCTTTCCTGCAGAGAACTCTTCTCCAAGAGGTGAGTTTACCCAAGCATCTTCATATTTTTTCATTTGTTCTTCTGATACATCGTTATTATCTATAGCGTCTTTTGCATTTAATGCAGCCAATCTACCTGAATACATCGCATGCCAGATGCCTTCCGCTTCTAATGGGCACGGGAATCCAGCTGCATCTCCAACTAGCATAACATTATATGCATAGGTTTTTCCAGGATATTGAAGCCATGGTAATTGATGTGCATGAAATTCTCGTGGTTTGGCATTTAATTGTTTTATTAATTTAGCAACTGGTGGAGATTTTATACACGCTTCTAAATATGTCCTTAGATTCTTTTTGATTGCTCCGAACCATTGACCTAAACCTATGTGAAATCCATCCTTTTTAAAGAAATGATATACCGCTGGATACAAGGGTGAAAACCACGTATGAAGTGCATTATCCCCAATTATATCATCAATCTTGTCTGCAGGGGCTTCAAAATCATAGTTTACAACAAGTGTTGTTTCATAGGGCCCAAATTTTGGTCTTATACCCGCTTTATTTGCTATGACAGAAAGTGCTCCATCCGCTGCAATTACTATACCTTCATATTTATTTCCTTTTTCATCAACAACTCCAATTACTCTTCCCTTATCATCTCGAAGAACATCTGTAATTAAAGTAGATGTTTTTAATTCTGCACCTGCATTCACCGCAAATGTGGACAACCATTTATCATATTGATGTCTATAAACCATTACTGTCATAAACTCTCTTGCTTCTTTATATGTATTAAGTTTGGATGGCGTCCATGATAATTCTGCAATAATTTCTCCTTTCTCATCACATAGATGGGCTGTGCACCTTCTTGCTACTCGCTGACTTGGTAAATTCATTTCTTTCATAATTTCCGGAAAATCTCTCCAAATTTTTGGAGTAAGCCCTACACCTGACGCGTTTTTTTCACCTGGATTTTGACCTCTCTCAAATACAATTGTTTTCAAACCATTTTCAGCAGCAGTTTTTGCAGCAATTGATCCTCCGGGCCCACAGCCAACGACTATCACATCATATTTCATTTTTATCAACTTTCTAAACTAAATTTTTAATTTTAACTGGGATATAATCCGATTTAAAGTCCAATTATTTAATTATAAAAAGAATTTACCTTTTTATTGTTATGGATTAAAAACAGCTTTATGCTTAAATTTAAAAATATCTATTACCAAATTTAATTGGATGAAAATAGTTATTTTTAAAAAGAGATTAAAAAATATTGATTAATTTTTAAAATTTTATATTTTTAAATTGATTGTTATGATTTAATTTTTTCTATTAAACTTAGCTATCCATAGTACCTTCATTCGGTGTATATTTTAATATTAAAGTACCTAATGCTTTACCCAATGTATAAACATCAAAACCCTTCTCCCTGAAAAAGACAAAAATGTCTTCTAATCTCTTATAGATCTCATCATTTCCATTATTTTGATTTATTAAAAACAGTATCAAACTAAATTCAAGAATATTAGCCTTAATTTCAAAAAATTCGTTTTTCTTTACTTTTATTCCGTTTACATTTACATTATTCTTACTTTTGGTCATTTTATCCAGAAGTTGTATAAAAAGCTCCTCAACATCTTGCAATAATTTCTCTTTAAATTCATTATCATCTTGTAATAATGTATAAATCTTTAATTTTAGTATATCCATAAATATCTGAAGGTTCTGGTTCATTTCATAAACCATTGAATAACTTCGGATCGCTACAATCAATCTATTTATTGCATTAAAATAATCATTTTTCGATAATGAATAATACTCAGCAAGTTTTACATAAGTATGATACAAGAATAAATCATAATGTGATAAATTTGATTTATTGGCTAATCTTGAGGTAAGTTCTTCAATAAATTCAGAGATATTTTCTTCCTTTCCTGGATAGGTGGCTAATAAATTTATGAATTCATCTAATTCTTCTATAAAGTTTTTCAAATTAGATGCTTGAAGATCATATTCGATTTCTAAAATTTTTTCTCTAATTATCTTATTATTCATTGTAATAAATTCTTCATTTTCTACCATAATCAGCATACCTCTTATATTTCTTTTTATGAATAAAACATACCATCAATTCTCTTTCAAAAAAGTCAAAATATAGTTGCTATTTCAGTCAGAATTTTTCTTAAATGTCCTAATATTCAAATAATATTTAACTTATTAAACTTAATAAAATTATTTGAATATTTATGAAAATTGATGAACTTAAATCCGCATTTGAAAATGATACTTTTAGCAAATCTTTGGGTATAGAGCTTCTAGAATTGAAAGAAAGATATGCTAGGGTAAAAATCAAAATTTCTGATAAATTATTAAACTTTTTCGGAACAGGGCATGGCGGAGCAATATATGCTGTAGCAGATGTCGCTTTTTCACTAGCTTGTAATGCCGATGAAACTGTAAAACTAGCAGTCGCCTTAAATACCAGCATTAACTATATTAAGAAAGTCAATCCAGGCGACATTTTGATTGCTGAAGCTAGAGTAATTTCAAGTGTAAAAAGAACGAGTATTACTGATATTATCATTATAAATGAAAAAAATGAAATAATTGCTAAATTTGTAGGACTTGCATATCTATTTAGGGAATAAGAAATACTTCAGAGATCTATTTGGTCTAAAATATATTGTATTATATTGTATATAATAAAATTATAACCAAAATATGATTACACCGACTTATAGCTCCAACATAACATCTACACTTTTTTAATTATCCAATAATGGCTTTAATCTTTTAATTTTCTTTTTTATCCATACATAAATATTTCAAATTCGGTAAAAATGTGGGCTATTCTTGAATTATTTTAGTATTACGACCAAGTCCTATGGAAACAATTACTGACGGATCAATTTTTTTAGGTTTAAAATTATGATCAATTCTTAGGTAATAACCTTTAAACGCATCAGAAATATCTATACCAAGATCTTCTAGATGAATTTTAGGACCTTTAGTCTCGATATGATAGATACCGGTTTTTTTATAATTTTCAATCAAAACTTGTGAGGAAATCAGGCTTTGTATTGGAAACTCAATTCCGCGTTCCCATTGTTTAATAAAAGCTGATTCATAAATTTCTGGCAGATCACTTTTTAACCATTCTAAAATTACATCTTCTATATGATTTATGAATAATTTATTTCCTGTCCAAGCAGCCCAGCGTTTGGCGAATTTTCGTCTTCCGGCATTAATAAGTGCGTTAATGAGTGGTGGCCAAGGGACAAAATTGAACCAATAATCATGAAGATTATAGAATTTTTTATAAGCTGTTGCGATTCCATCCCACATCTGGCAATATGCTGCATAATTTGAAAGTTCAAGTATTGAATTTATTGCACCTGTAATATAAATATTTGAGATATGATATGTTGAATTACTCCAATAGGCAGTCCTTTCATTCCTGACGTCTTTTAAAATTGAGATCATATTTTGGGCGCTTTGAGTTAAATTTTTTGATTTTTTTGGAATATCCTTCAATTTATATCCAAGTTTTATATGTCTTCTTTCCAATAATTCATCATTTGAGTTGACGAACCACCAATTCACTGGAATGCCGTCTTCCAGATGACAATTAAGCAGGAAAATTGTTTCTAAATATTCATCATCGATAATTACAAAAGTACAATCTACGGAATCTCCAAATAAAAGTCGCATAGTTCCTTGTTGCGTGTCTGAACGTATCGCTACGATTGGTGGAAATAATGTATATGTTAAAACTCGCCAAGGTTTCTTAATTTTTCCTTCCATTACTTCTTTTGCCGTTTGAATTGATTCATTTAATCTTTCTTTTATCAATTTATAAATTATTTCTGAACCAATTAATGCTTTTCTCTGATTATTCCAGAATTCTAATCCATATTCTTGGAATAGTTTCCAAAAGATCCTGCCTAAGGGCCAGAATGGTTTTGTTCTTATTGAATCTGGGATATCTCCATATGTAAAAACCATAATTTTAGTTTAGAAAATTTTTATATAATTTTTTTTATGTTTAAGTCTAATCTTTATTCCTTTCTTCATGTTCCATTTTTTCAAGTGCTTTATTTAGAAATCTTTCAAAATTACTAAATGAGCAATGATGACCTTCATGATGATTGCATTGATGATCTTCATGATGATTACATTGATACCCATGATTATGAATATTATTCTTTTCTTTATCTTCAGTCATATAATTCATTCCTTATCGATTTTTTGGAAAAGAAGATTTACTATACTTATTTATATTCTTTTTTTTCACAAATCTGTTTAATTCATTCATCCTACATTTTTTAA
>CAZYEE010000096.1:0-12783 GCA_964646355.1 uncultured archaeon
TAATAACTTTAAAACCTTTCCCAAAACGATTAATTTTTTCACCATCAGGTGCTGTTGTCCATAATTCTTTACCATTAGGTTGTTTTAAAAATAATTTATATTTCATATCTCTATTTAAAAGTCCAAATTTCCACATCTGATATGCAATATCCTTAGCTACATATGTAGAAGTTCCATCAGATCTAAGTAGAACTTTATTGGGCTCCGCCATACCTTGAAATAATTTCTTGGTTTCTTTATCATTTGGATGTTCCTCCATATATCTATCAATTAAAATTGTTAGACATCCTTTTAATTTCCCTTCAGAAACTAAATCAATATATTTACTCTTTTTTATCAATTCAAGCGATTCTTCAAATAATCCCGATCTGACAATATCACTTTCCCAGCTTAATAAATCATAATAAATCTTCAATCTAAAGGCAGTTTTAAGTTGATCTTTGACACATTTTTCAACTATATTTCTATATTTACCAGTTTCTACTTCTTTAAGTTTTTCCTCAATTCCTTTATTAATTTCATTAAGTTTCTTTTCAAGCTCCCCCGTATTTAAGTTTTCAACTTTCTTTTTTTCAATTTCTGATTTCAATTTATCCATTTCTTTGTATATATCCACATAAATTTTTCCCATCCAATGATCTATTCTTTTATCATTCGGAAGTTCTTTTATACCGAAATAATCCATCGCAAATAATGTATCTGCCACTTGCTTACCCGTATCATCTATATAATTTTGAACCTCAATATTATACCCAGCTTTCCTAAACAATCTTGCAATAGTATCTCCAAGAATTGCGTTTCTTGCATGCCCCACATGCCATGGCTTATTCGGATTAACTGAAGTATGCTCAATTAAAATCTTTTTTGAGGAATCAATATTTTCTAATCTACCATAATCCATACCCATCTTAAATATCGTATTCAAAACAGTATAATTGAAATTAGTGTAATCTATAAAAAAATTAACATATCCTCCTTCTACTTTAATCTCCTTGATTAAAGAATACTGATCAAGTTTAACAGAATCTGCCAATCTTTTTGCAATTCCTGCTGGATTCTCCTTCAATAATTTAGCAAGTCTAAAGCATATTGAAGTGTTATAATCTCCATATTGAGGTTGAGGCGATTGTCGTATTCCAAATTCTTTAATATCTTGTTTTATACCTTCTTTATCAAGAAATTTGTGAATTATTTCTTCTATCTGCCCAATAAATTCTTTAAATGGATCTAACATGATAATCCATCGATTAAAATTCATTATAGATTAATGGCGTTTGTACAGAAATATTTTAAATCATATATTCATGTTAATTTATAAAGTTTTTAGGTACTGATTAAAATTTTACCCATAATTAAAAATTGATCAAATCTTTATAACTGATGTTTTATGAAAGCGCTTAAATTGATTGATGACATTTACATAATTGATTTAAACTATAATGCAGTATTTCTAATTGAAGGATCGGATAGCTCTGTAATAATCGAGACTGCATATCCATCCGAATTTAAAACCATAAAAAGAGGTTTCAAGAAATTAAATAAAAAGATCGATGAATTTGATTATATTATTGGGACTCATATCCACTTAGACCATTTTGGGGCGGTCGGACATTTTCTTAGAGAAAATCCAGAACTAAAAGTGATAATCCACCCTAAAGGAAAAAAACATTTAATAGATCCTAGTAAATTGAACGAAAGCGCTAAAAAAGCAATGGGCTCCCGCTACTCTATGGTCGGTCAAATGCTACCAGTTAATCCAAAAAATATTTTAGATATAAATGACAGTGCGATCATTAATCTCGGTAATTTTGATCTTAAACTAATTTTCACACCTGGGCACGCAAAACATCATATGGTCATTTATATTGAGAAGCTCAACCTGGTCTTTACAGGAGATGCACTTGCTAATACCATTAAAGGATATCCCATCATAACTGTGACACCTCCACCCAACTATAATTACGAATCCGCAATTGAGTCTATCGAGAAAATTAAATTATTGCATCCAGAATATTTGGTGCAAACGCATGGAGGTTTAATTAGTATCAGTGACAATTCAAATATTTTTAATATTGTTAAAAACCAACATAAGAAATGGCTGGAGTTTGTAAAAGAATTAAATGAAATAAATGATAATCCTAACCAAAACCAAGTTATAGAATTTTTTAAGAAAAGAAATCCCTTAAATTTATCCGAAGATCATATTACAATGATTTTTCAAAAATATCACCATGTCATATTTATGAATTATATGGGAATTAAACGATATTTAATTAAACACCCCGAAATTTAATCGAGTTTCCAATATGATAAAATATTTATCTTATTTTTTAAAAGAATTCAATTGCAAAATCTATTTAAAATTAAAGTAACAATTTTTTTTTACTCAATTTCTATTTAAACTTTATTTATATGAACATTAGCTTTTTTGGTGTAATAAAAGTGAACGCAAACACTAGAAATAAATATCTAAAAATATTTTTGGGTGTTTTATTAGGGTTTTTGTTTTTACAATTATTCATGTCTTTTATACCAGTATATTCAGCGGATAACGATAATGATGGAATCGATGATACAACAGAATTAAATTTGTTAAAAAAATATAGCCCAATACTCTATTTTAGATCTACTGAAAATTTCTATCCAGTAAAAATAGAATATCATGTCCAGAATTCCAAATTATATAATAGATCAGGCTCATCCGTGACATTAATAGACGCCAATCCTGACCCTACCACTTTAAACACCTATCAAAAAGATAGCTATTTCTTGAATAATACAAATGGCGGGCTCGAAGGGATTAAAAGCCATTATAAATCGAGTCTTTCATCTCTTGGATATACTATTTATGGAAGAGTGTATAACGAGACTTATAGTGGTGTAAATTATACCATCGTACAATACTGGTTTTTCTATGCGTACAATGATGCTGATTTCAACCAACATGAAGGAGATTGGGAAATGATTCAGATAGTTCTAGATGCGTCAATGAATCCAATCTACGCAGCATATTCACAGCATAACGGGGGAGAACGAGCTTCATGGAGCGCTGTATGGAAAACCGATACACATCCACATGTTTATGTCGCAAGAGGCTCACATGCTAATTATTTCAGACCGTTCCAAGGTAATGTTGGACTTGAGATGGACGATGTGGGCCAGGATGGATTGGTATTAGAACCAAGTGATTATAGCTTGATTATGCTTGGTGAATCTGGAACCGGTAACCATAATACCACTCAAAATTGGCTCGATTATGGAGGAAGATGGGGCACCTGGGATAATCCTCAAGATGCATCTGTAGGTTTTGCAGGTCCTACTGGGCCATGTTATAAATATGAGAAATGGTATATTCCTCATACTTGGGCTCTTGAAAATACTACTGAAGTTGGAGAAGCTTGGTTTTTATTAAACTGGTTATTGGCAAATTTTGGATGGTTAATTCTAATAGTTGGCTCAATTCTGGTTATTTATAAGACCTATAAAGTCATTAAATTAGCAAAAACCGATGGAATTCAATTACCAAAAATAATGAAGACCAGAGGCGCAATTGGTGTAATCGGTGGAATTACCGCTTTAATTTGTAGTTATATTGCTGCATTTATGCCCTATTATTATATCACTGCAAATATTAATACCTCTGTTTTTAGCACTGGTGGTGATGCGACTATAATTCTATTCGATGGTATTCATGGAATACAAGTCAATTTCTTGATAAATAACCAAGGACTTACATCCTATTTCAATTTCGGATTACCTATTGGATTCATAATCTTATTGACAGCTACTCTCAGTGTATTAACACTCTTAGGTGCTAAAAATTCCAGAAAACTAGGAAATGGATACATTAAACGCGGTATTATATTCATTGTTATATTTATCATTTTAATTGTGATAATTGCACAGCTGGGATCGATGATCACCTATTTTGCGACACTAGATGGTTCAAGTCTTCCTGCTGAAATTCAAGCAATCATTAACATTTATTCTTCAAATCCACTTTTTGGTTCAGCATCAACTACTGTGGGTTCCTTCGGAACCGTTGCCCTTGTTTGGAGTATTGCAACTGGAGTCTGGCTTCTGCTAGCCGCCGCATTTATAAGAATTTTTAGCGGAATCATTTTAAGAACAGTACCAGAAGAACCTAAGGAATAATACTTGAATATTCTCTATTTCTTTTTTTTAGATTTTTCGATACATCTTTATATTCCAAAAATTTCATATTCATAGTTTTTTTATTTAAAAATATTTGATGTTATTGGGTCTAAAACCAATTCTGGCGTGATTAGGTATTTTTACACCAATATTTTTAAGTATATTTTATTCAATGAGTGATACAGAATCTCTGTCATGATTGCAATAATAAATATAACTATTAAACATTCCCATAAGGACGGATATAATGGCAAAAATAAAATCGGTGGTATATGGACTAAATACAAAGGCCATATCCTTTTCCCCATTTTTATAACATAGATGTTGAATTGAGAATGTTTCCATGATAATTTTCCCTGTCTTCTTCTATTATCTCCAAACAAAATTCCCACTGAAAACTCAGTAAGCCATGAAAATGGAAAGTAATAAGCAGGTTCAGGATACGCCGATAAAAATACAAATATTCTTAAAAATACCGTTAGTCCAATAATCAACGCAAGATATCGCCTTTTCATTACTTTGATAAATGGGTAAATAATATTTAACATAAAAATTGAACATACAAACCATCCGTAGGGCCAAATCCCTCCCATATCTCCAACTATCAAGGGCCAAAAACCAGTAATATCAAGAAAAATAGTCCATGTGGTTATGGTTATTGGATAACTAAGAATCAATTTCACAATCAAAACAAGGATTAATCCTATATAATATCCTATATATAATCGTGTGAATCTTTTTTTTAAAAAACTGAAATATTTTGAAGGCGATACATCGCTTGGTTTGGTAAATTCATTCTTTAATCCATGTACATAACCAGAACAATACATGAAACATCCAATTGCGAATACAACAGGCCAGGTCTGAAACCAATTATCCTCTATAAACCATTGGGTTATTACTAATAAATGGAGAATAACAACTATTACAATTGAAATGAATTTTGCAAGTTCTATTCTATAATCCACCATATCATAGTTTTCGTTATTCATTTAATTAACCAATATTCTTCTAACTATATTATATTTTATTCAAATAATACGTAAATGTATTTAAATTTATTAAAAATTTTATTATCATATTTAAATTTATTAAAAATTTTATTTACAAGGCTTCCCAACTTATATTTATCATTAAATTATCATTAAATTATGTTCATTTTATTAAATGCTATCTTTTAATAATTTATTTGTCGTATTCTACAGTATTTTTTTTACTAATCTGGGAGTTATGAAATTTAAAATTCTATGATATAATTCAGTAAGGGGTAAACATATTATAAATACTACTATAAATTCCCATAAATCTGCATACATTGACATCCAAACAATCGGAACTATATGACATAAATATAATGGCCAGACTCTTCTACCGAGTTTTATAATCCCTCTCTGATAACTTTTATTTACTTCTGGTGGTCCACCCGTTCTGCGGGACCAATCTCCTATCAGCATTCCCAAACAGAATTCTGTAAGCCATACCAATGGAAAGAAATACGCAGGATTATATAATGTGAACGCTACTATTATTCGAGCTATCACCGTAATAATCATTATAATATATATATACATTTTATTAATCGAGCTAAGTCTTCTTAAAAATGGATATAATAATGATATTATAAATATCGCACCTATAAACCATCCTGGTGGCCATATACCTCCACATCCTGTCTGTGTAAAAACTCCCCACGTTCCTGTTAAATCTAAAAATATCGTCCACGCATTAAATTCACAAGGAAACGGTCTTGATATTATATAATATGCAAATAATCTCGATAGAAAAACACTCCCTAACGCTAAATAATAACCTGAATATAATCTAATAAACCTTTTTTTAACATATTTACTATATTTCTTACTGATCGACCCCTCTTTATTAAACTCATCTTTTAAACCCTGTACAAATCCCGACGCAAACATAAATACTGCCATTGCTACATATAATAAAAAATTCTGTGGCATCGTATTCGATTCGATCCAACCCGTATCAAGCTGCATATGCACTACTACTACCACTATTATTGCAGGAATTCGTGCAAATTCTATCCTCCAATCCATTCGCTTTTTGGTTTTAATATTCTTATTCGCCTCTAAATTTGATGTATTAATGTCGTTCTTCATTGTTTTATACCTTTATTATCTTTATATCGATAATTCTACCTTTAATCTCAAAAATATGGCATTTTTCTTGATTGGTGTTATAGAAATAGTTAATAGGGATAAAATATTTTTTAAATTTAAATTTTTTGGGCTTTCCCATACCTTTTTTCTCTGTTATCTGGTTTTATTGACTAATTAACTTCAAAAATCTGAATTAAAACGAAAATTGATTGAAATTAAAAAACTTTATTAGATTCTAATCCCTAATTTATCACTACACTTAAAAATCAAATTGAAATAAATTTTTCAAAATGAAAAAATACATTTTTAGAAATTGAAACACGAAAATATGAAACTCAAAAGTCATATTATAATATTAAATCATCATCAAATTTTTCTAAAAAACGATAAATTTAAATTGGATCTATAAAATTATAATTTGAAACAATATTTACAAAAAAAATACAAGAGCCACGGGGTAGTGGCGCAGTTTGGATAGCGCAACAGGCTTCTAACCTGTAGGTCATGGGTTCAAATCCCATCTACCCCATTTTTACGATCTTTTTTATATATTGGGCCCGTGGCCTAGTGGATAGGGCGCAAGCCTCCTATTTTACCGAAGACAGCTTGTGATCGAGGGTTCAAGCCCCTCCGGGCCCGTCTTCTTTCTAAATTTATAATAATTTTATTCATTATTTTATCATTACACCATTAAAAATTAAAAAATTCTATAAGAAATAATTTTTAACTAAAATAAAGATGGAAAAAAATATTGAAAGATAGATAAATATGTTTAAACTAACTATTTTATTAATAAATTAAATCTAAATAAAATAGCGATGTGAATTGAGTTTAGAAGAATATTTGAATAATCCAGCAATATATCGAAAATTAATGAATTTAATAGAATTAATGAGTGAAAGGAATTTACTTATTGATATAATCAATGCATTAGAGTTTCAAAAAATAAATTCAGATGTGACTAAAAGGGAATTTAATGTATTATACTCTAAATACATGTCAAAATTATCAGTAATAGATAATAAATTAACCAAGGAATCATCTGGGCTAATCTGTATAATTTGTAATACTAAAATTGAACAAGATGAAGTGGTGATTGCATGTCCAAGTTGTGGTATGCCGTTTCATTATACTCATTTTATAAATTATATTAAGGATACAGGGTATTGCATAGCATGTGGTGAATATTTTACTGTTTCCGTTCATAATAATTTTGTCCTAATTGAGCAACAGATTTCTAAATCAGCAAGTGAGACCTTGAAAAAGCCATTTCCGAGGTTAAGAATATTATTTCGTGGAAAAATTTTAACACCGGATACAACTACTGGGGGTAGGGAGTTATTATGTCCCGAATGTAAGAGTAAGATCCATCCAAATTGGATATACTGTAAATATTGTGGTGTAAAAATCAAGGATACAGAAAGAGTAGAATCAAGACAGGCAGATCAAAAAGTCCATACGTATGTTACATGTCCAAGATGCGGAAATCAAGTGAATACAAGTTGGAAATATTGTAAGTGGTGTGGTAATAAATTTACCTCCGAATAGTTTAATTTTTTCAGATATCAAATTAGGTTTAATTATATATGAAATAAATGTTCCAGTTCATATAATATAAAGGGCAATTCATGTTGTTGCTTTATAATCGGTTTATTTTTTATTTCTACTTAAGAAATAGCTCATTCATTATAGTGTGAGAATAATTTTACATTAAATCAGTATTTTCAGAAAAAATCAAGAAAAAAAAATTAGATTACAATTATTTTTTCCTAGAAGGAAGGGATATATGATAAAATTTTTAGTGAATAAATACGATAATTATTAAATGATAAAAAATTTTAAAATAGAGTGTTCCAATTAGAATAATCAAGATTAAATAAAAAAATTGAATATTAAAATTCCTTCAATAAATAGGAGATGGATCATTTGTTTGATCAAGAAAAGATTAAAGAAATAGAAAAACATGTTCAAGAATGGGAAAAGAAAATTAGTGATATAAAACAAAGAGATGTACAATTCAGGACTTATTCTGGTATTCCGGTTAAAGAGTTATATACTCCTGTGGATATTAAGAATCATGATTATTTAAGAGATGTCGGTCTTCCCGGAGAGCCGCCGTTTGCACGTGGTGTTTATCATACAATGTATCGGACACGATTTTGGACTATTAGGCTTTTTAGCGGAACTGGTACACCCGAAGATACAAATGAACGTTGGAAATTCTTATATAATCATGGGGAAACTGGATTTAGTGCAGCGGTAGATGCATTGACATTTAATGGGCTTGACCCTGACGATCCGAGATGTTCTCCAGAGGTTGGGACAGCAGGTGTTCCACTTTATTGTATTGATAGTATGTATGCTTTGACAAAAGATCTACCTATTGATAAAATTAGCGTTGCATTAGTAGTAGAGCCATTCTCATCTGCGCCTATTTGCTCGATGTATTTCAACATGTGTCAAGAGAAAGGCTATGATTTAAAACAGATTATGGGAACATGTCAAAATGATATTTTAACAATGACAATTGGATATGTTCCTTATCATAATGTAGCACCAAAATATTTGCTGAAATTAGCCTGTGATTTAATTGAATGGTGTACAGCACAAAAGAATGTTCCGAAGTGGCATCCAATAAATTTCACGACCTATAATTATCGTGAAGGAGGTATTGATGCAATCCAAGAGCTAGCATTTGGATTTGCCAATGCAATAGCCCATATCGATGAATTAATAAATAGAGGATATGAGATTGATTCATTTGTTAATAGATTGGCATTTCACTTAGCTGCGCATAAAGACTTTTTCGAGGAAATTGCTAAATACAGAGCTGCAAGACGCATATGGTATAAATTAATGAAGGATAAATATAACGCAAAAGATCCAAGAAGCTATCAGTTTAGATTCCACATTCAAACCGCTGGAAGTTCACTGACTCAACAACAACCTATGGTCAATATTGTTAGGACTGCCTATCAAGCATTGGAAGCTGTTTTAGGAGGCTGCCAAAGTATGCATACAAACAGTTATGATGAAGCAATATGCTTACCTAGTGAAGAAGCCGTTCTAATAGCACTTAGGACTCAACAAGTTATCCAGGAAGAGATAAGAGTTGGAAACACGATTGACCCGCTGGCTGGTTCTTATTATATAGAATGGTTAACTGATGAGATAGAAGAGAGAGTCTGGAAATATCTTGATAAGATTCTAGATGAAGGAAAGGGTATAGTCCAAGCATTAAAGAGTGGCTGGCTATATCGAGAAATGGCAGAAGCGTTTAGAAAAAGACAAAAAGAAATTGAAGAAGGTAGTGAAAAAGTTATCGGAGTTAATGTATATGTCATGGAAGAAGAACATTTTGACAGGGTCTACAGAACTAATCCAAATGCAGTAAAAATCGAACAAGAGAGGATACGAAAATTAAAAGAAAGGAGAGATAATAAGAAAGTTGAGGAATTACTTGACAAGCTAAGACGGGTCTGCGAGAAAGAAGAGAATGTAATGCCTGCCGTTATGGAAGTTACAAAAGCTGGCGCGACAGTAGGAGAAGTATGTAATATATATCGAGAGATTTGGGGTGTTTGGGAACCTCCAATCGTTATTTAATTATTTTACATAATTTCACATAATAATAGAGGTGGTCCTAAAGTATGAGTGAGGAAAAGATAAGAGTATTAATGTCCAAACCAGGAGCCGATGGACATTGGAGAGGTATTGTAGTTGTTTCACAAGGAT
This sequence comes from uncultured archaeon, assembly GCA_964646355.1. GTDB lineage: Archaea > Asgardarchaeota > Lokiarchaeia > Helarchaeales > HEL-GB-B > HEL-GB-B. The sequence goes on from CAZYEE010000096.1 coordinate 10,014, forward strand.
TAAGAGACGCAGGAATGGAGGTAATATTTGGTGGATTCCAGAGCCCACAACAGATTGTTGAAACAGCAATTCAAGAGGACGTAGATATAATTGGATTAAGTATTCATAGCGGTGCCCATTTTGCCTATACACAACAAGTAATCGATTTATTAGAAGAGAAAAAAGTTCGGGATAGTTTCATGGTACTTGTTGGTGGCGCAATAGCCTCGAAAGATTTTGCTAAATTGAAGGAAATTGGAGCTGCAAATGTTTATGGTCCTGGTACATTAATTCCAGATATAGTCAAATTCATTCACGAAAACCTGAATCACTATAAAAAGAAATAAAAAAAACATCACACTTTTTTATCAAATAAATTCAATTTTTTTTATGTGTTTATTCTTATTTTTGATCATAATCATCAACCCATAGATTCTATTAAAACATCAATATATCTTCAGAAATTTTATTGCTTCTATAAAACTTGTTTTATTAATAGATTTGATATATTGTATAGATTAAGTTAATAGATTGGAGTAAATAAGATTAAAAAATTGAAAAATTGGATAAATAAAAGTATATATCGTAAAAATACAGATATTTTGAAGTTTTAACAAGAACTTTAAAATTATGACAATATAATATTGTAATTAACATTTAGTTGTTCATAAAAAAGTTATAAAATTGATTTAAGTTTGCTCGATAATATTTTTCAAAATGTCCAGATATTCATCAACAATAAAATATTTCTTTTGTCGGCCAACTTTTTCGGCTCTAATGATATTTTCATTCAATAATTTTTTAATATGCCATGTAATAGCTTGTGATGTTATTCCTACTTTACCAGCAAGTTCCTTATGAAAAATTCCAGTTCCATTATGATTATAGATGCAGTATAGAAGTTTAGATGTGGTTTCTCGTTTAATAAAAGACATGATAATTTTATTAGAATGATTTCTTAAGCTAATTTTATTTGTAAAGAATCGTCTATATCGCCCTTCTTTTATAGAGGAGATTAATCCACAATTTTCCAGCACTTGAATATGATATTGGATGACTCCCATCTTTTTATTCAATAATCTGCAAATTTCTCTGAGATGAATCCCTTCATTATCAGCGATTAAAGTAAAAATTTTCATTCTTGTATCTTGACGTAAATTTTCTTTTTGATCTTCATCCATAAAAGGATAATTAGCAAGATTCAAACCTATAATTACTGATACTACGAGATTTATTCCTCCAATAACTCCGCTTCCTATTTGAATAGCATAATTATCTGAAGCTAGAGAGGCTAAAACGCTGTTATCCAAACATATTTGATTATCTATATTAGACCGTAAAATATTAGCAGGTGTATTAAAATGGAATTTGCTATGATTAATAGTGAGTTGACTAAGTAGTATAATTTGTGGAATAAAATTTCCCAATACTATCGCAATGATCCAAATGATTAGTACATTTCTTTTCATTTTTAAATACCGGTATTTGTCTATTTGATGATAATAATTTTGGATAATATATATCTTATGAGTTTGATTGATAATAAATAAGAATGAAATGGAATAAAACAACTAGATTAATTATAAAAATTTTACGATATGGAAGCAATAGAATTGGTTAGCTAGAACAAAATAAAAATATAAATAAAAGAAAAAGCCATGAATTATATGATTTTTGGTCCTTCATATACTCCGAATACATCTCTTAAGACATCGCAGATTTCACCAATTGTGGCGTAAGCTTCGACTGTTTCAATCATAATTGGCATAATATTTTGGTTAGATTGAGCAACTTTTTTTAGTTCAGCCAGTTTTTCTTGTACAAGAGTTTCATCTCGACTGTTTTTTAATTTTTTTAATGATTCAATTGCTCTTTTTTCGATATCTGGATCAAGTTCGAATAAATTAAGTTCAGGTTGTTTATCTGTTTCAAAGATATTAACTCCAATTACTTTATATGTACCATCTTCGACTCTCTTTTGATATTTGTATGCATTATCCTGAATTTTTTGATGAATATAACCGCTTTCAATAGCTGCAGTCATTCCACCCATTTTAATAATTTCGTTGATATAGTTTTGAGCTTCTTGTTCTAATTTTGAAGTTAAGTATTCAAGATAAAATGACCCGCCTAATGGGTCTACTACGTCAGGGATGCCAGTTTCATAAGCAATAACTTGTTGGGTTCGTAGGGAAAGTTTTACTGATTCTTCGGACGGAATTGCAAGTGCTTCATCATAACCACAAGTATGTAATGATTGAGTACCACCTAAAACGGCTGCTAAAGCTTGAATAGTTACTCTAATTATATTCACCATAGGTTGCTGGGCTGTGAGTGTTACACCAGCGGTCTGGGTATGGAATCTTAATTTATACGAGTTGGGATTTTTAGCATTGTACCGTTCTTTCATCAATTTTGCCCATAATCTTCGTGCTGCCCTTAATTTTGCAATTTCTTCAAAGAAATAATTATGAGTACAAAACATAAAGGAAAGTCTGGGTGCAAAATCATCAATATCTATTCCACGTTTCAACACCTCTTCGATGTATGCAATACCATCTGCTAATGTAAATGCGATTTCTTGGATTGCATCAGCGCCCGCTTCACGCATGTGATATCCACAGATACTAATAGTATTGAATTTAGGAAGATATTTAGTACAATATTCAATTACATCTGCAGTTAGTCTTAATGCAGGTTTAGGCGGAAAAATATATGCTCCTCTTGCAACATATTCTTTTAATATATCATTTTGGACTGTACCTCTCAAATTTTCGAGAGGAACTCCTTG
>CAZYEE010000097.1:0-12742 GCA_964646355.1 uncultured archaeon
AATTATCTAATTAATATATTATCTAAATTTATTTCTCATTTGTGAACGCATTTTCTTTAGTTTTCTATCATCAAATAGATTCAATTCTTCATTCCATTCTATTAATTCACTTAGATTTTTCAAATAGTTTTCAAGTTCACGCTCATTTTTAGGCTCAATATAAAATACAATTAATGAGGATGCTTCTTCAGGTAAAATATCAGCTTCGTATAATCGATTAAAGACTTTTAATGGAATATTCTTATCAATGGCGATTCTTTTAATTAAATATTTACGAGCTGCGTTAATGAAGGGGCGATATTTCTTTTTATTCATTTGTTTAAAGATTGTTTTATATTGTCGTTCTAATTGTGGTGCTGATAGCTTACCAAAACTTCTCTTTAAGAAATTTTCATCGATTGAGTTAATTATTTTTAACTGCAAATTCTCATCTTCTATTTTCATTATATCCTCAAAGTGTTTAAATTTTAGAAAATTATCGATAAAATCCTGTAATAGGTGTTCTTTATTTTTCGATTTTTCATAGATCATTTTAAATAGATTTGAGTCAAAATCAATCTCTCTCCAGTAAAATGAATAATCTTCAAGAATATATTTTATCAATCGGTCAATATTCTCGCTTATAAAATCTTTTACTGGTAGACCATAAAATACTATATTGCCTGCACCTTCGTGTAAAATATAAAACACGGGCTCAAATTCACCTTCCATTAAAATCTCTTCTTGATCAAATTTTCTAAAATCAGTCAAAAAATGGACATATTTCTCAACAGCTTTTTTGTTACTTTTATAATAGTTCATGTCAATATTAACCATATGTGCTGTTTTATGAAGTAGAACTCTTTTAGAAACGATTTCTGGCTCTACATTAAATAATTCAAAAATTTTGAATCCTTCAAAATATGTAATATTTTTTTCATCTGGAGGTACAATAAAAATAGAGGTGCCTCCATTCATAATAAAATTAAAAATATCGACGCCTATTTTACTATCAGGTATCTTTTTCTTAGAATCGTCTGGTGGTCTAAAAATATAGATATTATCGTCTACTAATTTCTCTGGAAGTTTATTAATAAACTCAACATCAAATTCCGTTAGTTTATTCTCAAGATCTTCTATTTGACCATGACATACTATTTTTACTTCTTTCATGGTTTATCAATCTTAATCCTTGTTTTGTAATTGAAGGTCGCTAAACAAAACCAATTTTAAGAGTAATTTAGAATTTCTTATCAATTTGTTTTATAGTAATTTTCTTTTTATATTAAGTTATATCTTTATAATAAGCTTGTGGATATTTTTCATAAATTATTTGAAAATATCAATTATTCTATTGTATAAATACATATCTTACTAGAGTTTTGCTACTTAAAGAGGAAATAAGGATTTGAACCATAAAAAATATTTTAAAAATTAAAGTTTAATAATTTAAAATACTATTAATATAATTTGAGATCCATAGAATCATAATCTATTACTTAGTTATTATTTCTATATCTTTACAATTAAAAAAAAGACGAATTCAAATGAGATCTAAACAAATAACTTTTATTTCAACTCAATTGGGACTTACAGATTATCTATCTTGGACTGAAGAGGATACCTTTGCTGATTTAATTCAGAGCTTAAAAATTAAGTATAATATTAAAATTTTGAACTATTTGAAAAGTAATTTTCAAAATATTAGAAAAAACTTATCATTGGATCAAATAACAATTAAATTATACTATTTCGATAATGAAGGCAATATACAAACAATTGGTAATCTAAATAAAGTATCTGATTTTGTATCACGAGGTATAAAAAAGGTATTTTGGAGCCCTGAACCTATAGGAGGCATAAATTATTTCAAAAAAAGTTTTTGCAGAACATGTCTATGATTTAATAAATCGTGGCGGATATTATTCTGACACTTGGAAGTTGATAGATGAAAAAAATTATTCTAAAGGTATTTATGCTCGATTAATGGATACTAGAAAAAAGATTATTGTTATAAAAATTTTATATAATGAAAATTATCCACAAAAGCCTCCAATAGTTCACAGTACACCCCCAATTCGTGATGTATGTTGGGATTCTAATGGATACTTACATTTTGCAATAAAAAAGGATCATTTTTCTTGGAATTTATTCAGAAAATATTCCAATCCACTGGTTTATTTAATTGATGAAATTGTTCAAAAATATAAAACAATCTAATTATTAGTGTATAAAAAATATCAAAAAAAACACGATTTTACATTATGAAAGAAAATGTTAGTAGCAATAAATAAAAAATCATTAGAAGATTGTAAGAAGGAAGTAAAAGAAGTACTAAAAGGTGGGAAATTCCGAGAAATTGGTGGATATTTAATAGGAACTTATGATTATGACTTTTTTATCGAGCTATTCTTCCTTGATAAAAATGCAGAATCCACCCCAACTCGAATTAAATTAAGTAGCGATACCTTTTTTGAGGTCGAAAAATTATTAAAAAAGTTCCCAAATTTTCAATACCTTGGAACATGGCATGTTCATCCAGGTAAGGGAATCCCTGAAAAATCTCAAATAGATGAATCTTCATTATTTCTTGAACGCTTTATCTTAGAAACGGATAATCCTGAAAAATATTCATGTCCAAAAATACACATCATTTTTAATCAAGATTTCAGTAAAGTAAAATGTTACACTATGGACGTAAACATTGATGTAGATTTGATCGAGGTAGAAGATCTTTCAAGAAATAATATTAACCTTAATATTTTAGAAGAGATCAAAAATAAAATATCCATGATTGAAATTCCACCAAATGAAGTAGACATTGATGACTTGGATGAGATTTATAATTCATTAGTAGATGTCCGAGATATGATTGATAGTTCATTAGATTCTATAGAGTCTATTATTGTATTTGAGGAATTTAAAGAAACTTTTTACAATAATACTGAAATTATTGAAGATATTATATTATCTAATATCCGCGAAAATAATAATATTGGTATTTTAGCTGTAGACTCTAAAAATAGAGTTATCGGATTACCCTATCGGCCGGCAAACTTTGATCCGGCTGATCTAGATGCAGAATTATTTGGGTTCTGGAAATATTTTCCCTACAGCAGAATAGATCCTTCCTTTGAAAAAATATTTCTAGCTAATTTCTTTCTGAAACTCGATAATGAGTATTCTAACCAATTTTTCTATTTTAGATGTAATAAAGAATTGAGAATAGAGCCTTTTGTTGTTCGTTACAATAGTTATGATGGTGTAGATTTTATAGAAGTAGAAGTTAATATAATAGAGGAGGAAAATACTAATTAATATACATTTTTTTAGATATTATAACCAATAATATCTAAATAATAATTTTTTATTCTTTCTTGTAGTATATTTTCAGTCCTATCTGAGATAGGTTTCAATAATAACGCTACAGGTCTTTGATCTCCCATGAATCCTGAATTTTCAAAATCTTTATTTGCGTAATATGGTAATTCTACATTTATCACTGCTACTTTACCTTTCATTGATCTAACTAGCGTAGATATAAATGATTTTCTTTCATCCGGCTCTATATCTTCTTTAAATACGGAAAAAAGCCAGAATGCCATGGGGACAGGCGATTTCTCCATTATTACATAATAAATATAATATAACTGAGCCCCAAGTATCTCATCACCATCTCTCCAGATTTTGAAATGTCCTCCAAACTCGGTCTCTGGGTAGTTCTTTTTAATCTCTGAAAAATTCCAATTATTCATTTTCATTACATTGTTAACCATTTCAATAAATGAGGAGTCTGACCAAGTTCTAGCAAGTGGATAAATTTTCGAATAATTATTGAGCAATTCAATAACTGTTTTGTAATCTTTTTCTGAAGCATCTAGGATTTCTCCATGTTCTAGCTCTGCCTTTTTAATACCTGCTATTAATTTTGCAGCGTTATATTCTAATGGATTCATTTTTCTTGCATTTTTCAGTAGATCGAGTCCATCTCTTCCAACTATTTTTATTAAAGCCTCGCTATTTTTCCTTCCCTTAATCAATTCAAAACCTAATGAATTTAAATATTTTATATCCTCTTGTTCTTCCTTTTTAAGAAGTTCTGCATAAATCAAATCACATTCTAACTTTAATTTTTCTAGAATTTCATCTATCAATTTTTCTTTGATTCCTTCTGAGTCCCAATAATTTCGATCTCTGTCCCAGTAATCTGGTTCTACTGCGACTCTTCCAATATTCCCGATTTTTATGGGATTTCCGCTATAAACACCCTCGATTATATTTCCTCCAATGACCCCAACTAATTTATTACCGTTAAAAGCTCCTAAATTATATTTCAGTCCATCAAATATATAATGTACATAATCCTGTGTATAAGGTGGTCCTTCCTCATCTTCAATTCTCTGCTGAAATATAAATTTACGAAATTTTTTACATAGCATTGAAATTTTTTGATGCTCTCCCTTCACATCTCTAATCTCGACCTTCAATACACACACCAATAAAATTAATTTATAATACGGCTTATTTATTCTTAATATATAATCTAATTAGTATAATTTTACAGTTAAAATCATAAGAAATTTTCATTATGTATAATAATAAGAAACTTTATTAGTTTTTTAAGTAAATCGATTAAACAATTCTATGATATAAAATATATATTTTATCTAAGAAATTTTTAATATAATATAATCCAAAGAGGTTTACGAATTGAGGAATGATTAAAATGAGCGAATTTGAAGAACAAAAGAAAATTGTATTAGAAGCAGCAAAAAAGTTTCTAAAAACTGGGCTTACAATCGGTACATCCGGAAATATTAGTTTGAGAACTGGAAAAAAGGCAATGACAATGGCAATAACGCCAAGTAGTCGGGAATATGATGAATTAACGATAGATGATATTATTGTAGTTGATTTTTCAAATGAAGAAGATAAAATTGAAGTAATAGAAGGAAAATGGTCTCCATCTTCTGAAACAATACTTCATTCCCTGATTTATAAAAAGAGAAAAAAAATTAATGCCATAATTCATTATCATCCAGTTTTTTCAACAGCATGTGGATTAGTTCTAAATGAATTACCAGCGATTTTAGATGATCAGACCTTTTTCTTAGGTGGATCAATCCCAATTACTAAGGATTATGCGGTATCTGGCTCAAAAGAATTAGCCTATCAAGTACAAGAAGCAATTGCAAAGACCAATGCCTTAATTATCAGAAATCACGGAGCTATTGGTATTGGGCGCAATATGGATTTGGCATTTGAGGCATGTCAATTACTTGAGAAAACAGCTAAAATATATGTATATGCTAATTTATTAGGAAAGGATATTAAGATATTAAATGATAAAGCCATAAAAAATAACACAAATATATTTAAAGCGATAAGATTTTAATTTCTTAATGATTGGCTTTTTTATATTACCAATCTTTCTTTATTAAAAATAAATATTTTCTTCTTTAATTAAAAAGGGCGGAGCTATGGATATTTCAAATAAAAAACAAATGGGAAATGAAGTTTTATTTCAGAATCCTGATACTTCAGACTCTATTACGATTGATAAAAATCAGATTTTATTAATAAGAGATGTAGCGAATATAATAATTAATAAGTTCAATTTAAAGTCTCCACCAATATTTTTTACGATTTTTAAAAATAATCCAACCGAAACCCAGTTTTTGGAGGAAGATGACAGGTTAGACGAGATTATTAAAAATAAACTAGGAAATGAAGTGCCAATTTGGTGGAGAACTATAGATTTAGATCCTGAAACTTTATATAAATTAAGGATTGATAGATTCATCAAATCTGGTTATAATTTAGATTTAATTAAATCAAAGAAAATTATGATAGTCGGTGTAGGTTTGCTTGGTACTGAAATTGCATTACACTGCGCTACAATTGGATTTAAAGAAATAACTCTTTTAGATTATGGTAATGTTGATTGGTTTAATATATATAGACAACCATTATTTGATAAAAAAGATGTATTTAAGAAAAAAGTAGAAGTAGGAAAGTGCAAATTAGAGGAAATGGGCGGTATTAAGGTTAATGCGATTAATATAGAGATTCCCAATTTCAATTCTATATTGACAGAAAAAGATAAAATTCTTAGTAATATTGATAAATTAGAAAATTTGATTTCAACTCAGGATTTTATCATTACAGCACTTGATACATTCAGTGCTCGAATGGTTATTCAAATTCTCTCACTAGCACATAATAAAGTTTTAATTAACACTGCAGCTGGACTTATTGGAGGAATTATACAGATAGCCAGGCCCAATATAGACCCGTGTATCGGATGTGGCACATTTTATGATAAAAATCAAGAAATAGGTGCATGTACACTGGCATCATTCGGTATTCCAAAAGTAATATCCGGAATATGTATTGATATTTTATTAGATTTGGCTGAAAATAGATCATTAAATTTTAATTACTTGAAATATAATCCAAATTATAGTCTTGAAACCAAAACTTTTATCAGGTCAACTGATTGCCCATTTTGTGGTAATAATGGAATTATATTTGAATATAAAAATGGGAATAGGACAAAAATAATCGAATGGCTTATAGAATCTGATTAATGGATTATATTGAAATAAATAGATTTAATCAATTTTTTTTAAATATTCATCATTACATTTTGGGCATTCAGGTGAGAGTAAAACTTCTTCTTTAGTACCCTTCCAATCACAATTCGGGCATACATATTTTTTGCCGATTTTCATAAGACGATATAAGGGGCTGTGCCCTGTAAAACATTCGGGACATATTTTAGTTTTTACAAGTTCTGATTCAGGACCCGACCATCCACACTGAGTACATTTATAATTTGTCATATTTTTTCACTGAATTCATTATAAATTTATTTAGTGATTATTTATGATACACAAAGTAATGTATAAACTACAAGGATACAAAATTTTATAAAATTTTTTCCCTTAAGATTCATTAGAACGAGTTAGATAAAAGAATTTAATAGTAATTATAAATTTACTATTACATTATTATATTTGCTATGACATTATTATTTAGAAAAATTCAATAACATTTACAAAATTCATTAATTAAAATAAATGATGTATCATGCAGTCAGATACATTGATGAACTTAATTACAGGAATTTTAGAAGATTCAATGAAATTATTAAAAAAAGTAGAAAAAAATATTGATCTACAAAACAATTCTCTAAAATCTTTAGTGGAAAAATTCAATTCTATTAATGATAATCTCGATAGGAGTTTTGAGGAATTAATTAATGTGAGATTAAAGAATATTTTTGAAACCTTATACAATCGATTGGATTTAATTGATTATGATAAATTAATTGAATATGATGAAGAAATAGATGCAATTAATAAAATCTTACAAAGAAATTTTCAATTACAAACAATCTCTTTAATGAAAGAACTTGTTGAACTTAATATGAAATGGCCTAAAGCCGGAGATACCCAATTTCCTAGGCGTATATCATCACGCACCAGCATTTCTATGGGCCCAATTCAGAAGCCTATATCTCCAATTCAAGTTCAAAGTAAGTCTGCTTCAGCAGAATTAGAAGGTGATTGGAGTGAGAGTGAGCTTGAAGGTGGCGAAATTTTTGAGAGAATAATTGTAGGATGGAAACGTAGAGATTTTGAGAAAGCCCAAGGTACTAAAGAAATATTTATGCGTGCTTGGAAAAAATTATCAAGTTATGATAGAGCTCAAATTAAAAATGGTGCATGGAGTCAAGCTTTGATTAATAAAATAAAAATGCTTGGTAGAAAGTAATGATTATTCTTTTAGATTATAAATAAATTTATATCCTATACTAATTCCAAATAATGGAAGAATTTTTAATATTTCAAACTCTCATTTTATCTTATAAAAAAGTATTAAATATTAAAATTGTAATGAATACCTAAAATAACAAAATTGGATAAGAATATTAATTTATTAATATGGGCTCTGTGTATTTGATTAAGTAAAATGCAGATTAATATAAAAAAGTGGAGCAAATGAAATACGACGATAAAGTAGATATATTTGATGATATGGGACAGCTTATAACTGAAGATTTACCAGTAGAAACACTATCTCCATTAATTAATCCATTTATGTTAAAAATACTGGACTTCTTTAAAAGAACTGCATTTATAAATTTAAGAAAATTGGAATTCATGCTGCAAAATGGTGCGATTGGTTATACAAGTTCAATAAAACAAGATGAAATTCAGATGCAATGCTATTCCCGACCATGGGAAATTATGGAAAATGCTGAAGCATTAGTGGATATTGTCAAGAAAAAGATTCAAGTTCATGAGGACGATGATTCTAATGTTATACTTCTTCCTGGAAATGAAGTTATAATGGTCCAGATACCAACAGAAAGAATATATGCTGCAGCTGGTAGAGATGCTGCATTCTCAGTTGCGGGTGTTGCTATGCTTCAAGCATTATCTGAATTATTTGATATAACCCCGTTAACTGATCCCGATGGATGTAATATCCTTAAAAGTGCTATTTTTGGCCGATATCCTCAGACAAGAACATTTCCACCTAGAAACACATTATTTACACTGTTAAATCCACTTCATAATCAAGTAGGCCTTGGAAATGGGTTTAGGGGAATTAGTATAAACCATATCGTAGCACTGACTCAAAAAAGGACTTTTGATGCGGTAATTCTCAGCACTATTTTAGAACAAGCAGCACAATACGAAATGGGAAATACTATCGGATGGTTTGAGCGTTATAACTTATTAGCAATGGCTTATCAAAGCTTCAATGCCGATAGAGTTCTTCTAGATCTTATTGAGGAAAATAAAAACGGAACGGTTGGTGATGTAGTAGTATCACTAGTAAGAATCGGAATTGAGGATGATATAATTAAACCAAAAAAGAGAAGTTTCCCATATAAACTTTTTTCGGGCTATAAAATATATTCTGTAAAAGATTATGAGAAATGGAATGCCTATACTTGTGCTGGTTTGTTGGCTGCTGTAATTGTAAACTGTGGTGCAAGTAGAAGTGCTCAATCAGTATCATCAGCCATTACTGGATTTTGTGATTTATTAATGTTCGAATCTGGAGGTCTACCTGATCCTGATTGTGGAAGAGTTATGGGCACAGGATTGGGTCTTAGCCGATATTCTCATGATATATTTAGTTCTGGTGGAACTGGATTGCTTACTCTGGACGATATTTTAGTAAGAAATAACTCTGGCTATGTTGCTCCATGTCTTTCGGCTGCTATGTGTTTAGATAGCGGTACACAACTATATCGTCCAGAAGTCACATCTGAAATATTCTTTAAAATTAGAGAAGCTGATCCTATCTTTAAGGGTCCACTTATAAATAAAGTTATAGAAGGGGCATTGGAGATTAAAGATAAGATATAAGAAAATTTTAGGTGTATTTAAATGCCAATGAGTGAACGTCGAAAAAAGAAAAAGGTAAAAGAATTTGAACCCCAAATTTATCCTGAATTTGATTTTGTTGCAGAGAGAAGACGCAAATTAATTAATCCAAATAGAAGATTAACTAAATTAAGACATATTCCTGATGATAATATTATTGCTTTACTAGGACACAGAGCGCCAGGTGGTCTCTATACTTCTATCCATCCCCCACTTGATGAATTAATGGAATCTTTTGATCCAATTAAAGAATTGGTTATACCGACTGAAGGAGCTTCAATGGGCGATCGAATGAGATTTGTTCAGATTGTAGACTCATTCTGGCGTCCACCCGTCGCCCCGTGGCTTAGGCATAAATTTTATTTATCAAGATTTAGAGGCGTTGATGTAGTAGCAGATGCTGATAGAACTTTATTAGAAATGAGAGAACGAGATGTAGAAGCTGCCTCTAAACTTCTTATCGAATCGGAGCTTTTTGATCCTTCAAGAACATCTTTAAGAGCAATCTCACCCGGAGGATATTCAAATCGGTTAGATTCCGATGAATTGATTTTTGACATAAGAAGACGTTGCATATTGGATAAAGAATCAGGACATGTAATCTATGTAAAAAATATGTATGGAGAAATTCTTGATAAGCCAATTTCTCTTGGTTTTCAACTGGATGAGAGCGATCTTAAAACTATTGATGTGACTTGGCGATGGGATACCTCTCAATATAAATCTAAGAGTGAGGCTCTTATTGTATTCAGTCGTATTGCTGAAAATCGTATATTAGGGGGATTTAAACCCAATTTATTAAATTATAGATGAGATGAAAAAAGTTGAGCGGACCTCTAAAAAAAGGAAAATTACCCAAAGAATTAATGGGACAAATGGAAGCTACAGCTAGTGCCTCCCAGTATTTAAGACAAGCAGTAAAAAGTATGCGAGATTTCTTACCATTGGAAAAAAATCGCCGAATATTCCAGGATCTTGAAAAAATGTTCGGCGTTGATCCTTTAAATTTGATTGATTCTGAAATGTATAAGCGAAAGGGCTTTAATCAGTCTGAAACCATCCTTAAAAATATAGAAATCGGGAAAAAAATTGCTATCGAACGCCAACTTCCTATGTACGATCCAAGTGTTGCTGAAGCAATTGGTCACCAGCATCTATTTCCTTACAAAATCTCATATACCGATGAGCTAGTTATTCCTAACTCTCTTCATTGTTTAAATAATGCTGCAATGCAACAACTTCATGATGATGTTAGAAGGACAATTATCTTGAATTTAGATGTACCTCATAAAGTTATTCAAGTTAGAGCTGGAAAAGAGGTTACTCCCGAAACTATCAATCATTTTTTAAGGACTATACAACATGCAATAGCAGGTGGTATCGTTCTCCAAGAACAATTTGCCGATACTAATCCCGAATTAATGAAAGATTCTTATTGTAAAGTTATAACTGGAAATGATGAATTAAAAGATCTAATAGATAGTAGATTTACAATTGATTTAGACAAATTCTTTCATGAATCTAGAGCTGAAAGGTTAAAGCAAGCAATTGGTGATACAATTCATCTTGTAGTTCGAGTTCCTACTTTATTAGTTAGAGCATTGGACGGCTCAATAGCTTATAAATGGGCAGGTATTCAAAGTACACTTTCTTTTATTGCTGCTTATAGATTAACTAAAGATTTAAATATTTCTGATATCGCCTATGCCACTCAATATGCTAATACTATTGCAATTGGAGAACCTACTTGGCAGTCGTTGGGTGGATGCTATAATTCGATTGCTGGTATTCCTTTTGGATATTTTGCAGATATCTGTCAAGGCGATTCCGATCTACCTTTAAGACCATTTATGGAAATAGTTCATGAGGACCCCGAACTTTCCAGAAAATATTTAGATAAATCTATTGGTAGTGCCACAATAATTGCATCTATTTTATCCAATTTCTGGGATGGTTATAAAATCGCTGGGGGCTCTAATATTGTTGATAGAATTTCCATTAGTTCATTTGTCGGTGGTGTTTTTGATGATATTCTTGATATTCTTAATGATATGCTGAATAAATATTTCTCAAGAATCGTTAAAGTCGGAATGAAAGCAATGGAACCTCGCTGGTCTAATATTCGATGGCCAGTTGAAAATATGGTCCATATAGTTATGGAAACTATGGAAAAATATCCTTCTGCCATGGAATTTCTTAGAAATGGTGATCAGAAAACCTATATTATAAGCTTGATTGCGGGTATTATGGGCTCTATTCTATCTGGTAGCTCTACTACTGGTCTATGGGCGATTGATTATGCAATCAGTCTCCTTGTAAAAGAAGGTTGGTGTAGAAGCGGAACTAGCGGCAATGAAGTAATAAATCAATTGGGTTTACCTTATTCATGCTCTTTCAGAATTGAAGAAGGTGGAATACCCGAATTAAGAGGTATGAATCGATTTCATCAAATAGTATCCATAGGTAGCGCTGCTCCCAGAATAGTAACTCTTTATGCAGCAGCTCTTGCTAGGGGTGACGCATGGGTATGTAGTCCATTGATAAAAGCTGCATTTGCAGATCCTCACCTCGCATTTGATTTTAGAAACCCGAGAAATGAAATACTTAAAGGAGCTTTAGGTAATTTCGATTTTGAAGGAGATCGTATTAAAAAAAATAAATAATTTAATTAATTAAATTAAAATGGTGTTATTATGAGCAATAATAAAAAATCTGAAAATTCTAAAATAAAACATGAAGAACCTTGGTGGAAACATGAATTCAAAGATGGGTGGTGGAAAGAAGTCTCATGGATACATCCCCAAGATACCGAACCTTCAGGCGTAAGTCTTTTCATCGACTATATGCTTGATAAGGCTATCATTACTCCTGAAGCTGTTAAAATAGCAAGTTGGATACCTCATAGATTAATTTTACTAGAAATTGTCCATCCCTTAAAAGGCATTGAACGCCTCTCATTTATGATCTCTCCTACCAGTGTTACCCCTGGAATACCTGATACAACACCTGATGTTATTATAAGTTATGATTATTACGATTTGGCTAAATTTCTAATCGGCAAAGAAAAAGATTTCACTATGACTTTCTGGAAAGGACATTCAAAAGTTTATGGTAATCTAACTGCTCTGATTGATTTAGCTGATATTCTAGAGGTTGCATTAGGTAAATCAATTGAAGAAGCAAAGAAAAATAGGTCAAAAAACTGGCCAGTAGGTTATCCCTAGTCTTATCCTTAATTTTATATTCTCTGTTTTTGAGTTTATAGCTAAATCTTGTTTATTTTTGTTTATTTCTGTTTATTTCTATATTTTAAAGCGAGTATTTTGTAATAAAATAGAGAACAAATTAAATTTTTT
>CAZYEE010000098.1:0-12734 GCA_964646355.1 uncultured archaeon
TGAGATTTTTTCAATTTTAATATTGGTCAATTCTTCAATTTGATTACAATTTAATTTTAAAACATATGCCATATTCTCAAAATAGCTTCTTAATATTTGTGCTTTAGCATGGTTTTTTTCTGGGTTAATTGGAAGGGGTATTAAAAATCCGCCCATTCCTAGTGGTCGTAAATTCGTCCAATCACATACCATTGGTCCAAAAAATGAAAAACATCCATTAGATCCAGGTGGGACAGTAGCCACTAATTCATCAATTAATTTAAATGAGTTTTTATTGTGTTCCAATTCTTGTTTTTTCTCATATACAGTAAGAGTATCTCGAAACCATTTGAGAATTTTACCTGAGGGGCCAGCCACTGCTTCAATAACCCATTTATCTGGAAACAAATGACAGTTTGTCCATAGTTTTTTTGAAGGTAGATATGGAGAATCAAGTACCATTTGAATAGGTGTTGTAGTACCTGCAATGATTCCAATTTCTCCATGATTAGTAAGTCCCATTCCCAACAATGCGCACTGACTATCTGCACCGCCAACAACTACAGGTGTTCCATGATCAAGTCCTAATGATTCAGAAGCTGTCTTTGAGACCACTCCTACTTGCGTTCCAGCATTATAAATAGGTGGATATATATCAGTTGGTAGTTCTAGTAAATCTATCAATTCATCTGACCACTTGCGCTTTTTAATATCAAATAATTCAGTTTCGCAAGCTGCTGTAGGCTCACTACAATATTCTCCTGTTAATTTATAGATAATCCAATCGTTCATCATTAGTATCATATTTATTTGATTATATAATTCTGGATCATTTTCTTTAAACCATAATAATCTAGCTGATGCAAATACAATAGGGGGAATTCTTCCTGTAATTTCATACAATTTATCAGCATATTTACTATATAGATTCATTCCAATAGATAATCCTCTTAGATCATCAGCGGGCCCAGCATATATTTCCTTTCCCTCTTTATTAAGTAAGATAAATCCTTGCCTAAAAGAAGTTGTAGATATTGCCGAAATTTTACTCGGTTCAATATTAGAGTTTTTGATTGCTTTTTTAATAGTTAATGTAATTAAATTCCAAAATTCGTCTGGATTAAATTCTTTTACCATCATTCCGATATCTTCTCGTTCTATGAACTTCCATTCATTATATTCTTTTTGAATTATATTTCCAGAAGTATCAAAAATGATAGTTCTTGTGCCTCCAGTACCTGCATCTATTGACATTAGATATTCTTTTTCCAAAATTAACACCCGCTTTTAATAATATATTTATTTTAAATTAAATTGTTTTAATACTTCTTTATTTACCACATTTTTTGGAATTTTTCCATCTAAATATGATTTAATATTTTCTACAATCGTTCTCGAATGATTTTCGATTGTATTATCAGTTGCACCTCCAATATGTGAGGTTAAGATAATATTTACATCTTCAGGTAATTTCAGTAATGGAGATCTTCTGCTCAGAGGTTCTTTTTTATAAACGTCCAATGCTGCTCCTGCTATTTTATTATTGATAAGTGCATCAATAAGAGCATCCTCATCAATTAATGCAGCTCTGGCTGTATTTATAAAATAAGACCGCGGTTTCATTAAATCAAACATTTTCTTACTAATCATACCTTTAGTTTCCTCGGTAACTGGTGCATGTATTGTGATTATATCAGATTTACTCATTAAAGTTTCTAGATTAACTCTTTCTCCATTTATGCTCTTAATTTTCTCTTCTGAAACATACGGATCAAAAACTAATATTTTTGAATTAAAGCATTGTAATCTTTTAGCGACCTCATAGCCCACAGCTCCAAGTCCTACTATCCCAATGACTTTGTTTTCAAGAGTAAATCCACGATATATAGTATATTGTTCGAATTGTAATTTGTTATCATATTTCTTTGCTTTAACAAGATTATTTGAAATTACTATTCGTCTAATTAAATTAATCATTAATGCAATAGCCAGTTCCGCAACTGAGGATGCATTCCTACCAGGTGTATTAACAATCAAGACCCCATGTTTTGTAGCGAGATCTATATCTACAACAGATTCAGGGTCGCCTCTACACACACCGAGGAATTTTAATTGCGGTAATTCGAGTACATTTTCCCAAATTTTCTCTGCCTCAATAACAAGGAATTCTATATTATCCTTAGGAATCCTTTCGACTAATTCATATGGTAAAATCAATTTCCCAGTATCGATCCAGCTTTCATAAAAAATTTTAATATTTTTTTCCTCTAATTTTTTTAATTCATTCAGATATTTCTCATCAAATGGTGCAGTAATTAAGATATTACCCATATAATCAACTCGCTTTTAATTAAGTTATAAATTAATCGATCTAAATATACTTAAATAGAATATTTATAAATTTGATTTTTATAATGTTATTATTAAAATATAGTAGGATGTGAGAAATGTCAGTAAAGATTGAAGATATTATGATTTCTGATGTAAAAACTCTTGATGTTTCTTCTACTGTGAAAGATGTTGTTAAAGAAATGGACAAAAATGAAATTGGTAGTGTAATCATAACTAAGGAAGGCAAGCCTATTGGTATTATTACTGAAAGGGATATCGTTCAAAAAGTAGTAGTAAAGGATAAGGACGCTAACAAATTAACAGCTTCTGAAATAATGTCCTCACCATTAAAAACAGGCAACAAATCGATGTCCTTATTAGATGCAGTCAGAATATTAGTATTGAATCGGATTAAAAAATTACCAATTCTCGATGATAATGGGAGTTTAATTGGCATAATTTCGCTATTTGATTTGGTTAGATGGGCACCTTTAATTCAACAGATGAGTGAAAAGGAAGATTTACTTTAATGAAATAAATTATTTTTCTTTTTATTCCATAATTTTTATGATCTTTTGTTATCATAGAAAACTCTTTTTTATCTTAATAAATTTAAACATAATGTCTTATTAAGAAATGTTGATTTCAACGATTAACTCAATTTTTAAATGATAATTAAATTTGTATATAATTCGTTTAATAGAATCATAATAATAACGCATTTTTAGTAGGGGTACTATGGGAAAATTCTAAATTTATTGATATAGATTAAATTTCAATTCACGAGAAAAACATATTAACGTTAGTCCCACTTTTTTTGCTAATTTGATTCCACCAGAAAGAGGAGCAGTATTAGATACTACAAGTGGGAACATGGCTCGGATCACCTTAGAAACCATACCAAATGATAATCGTCCAGTAGTAATTAAGAAGCATTTATTAGGATTAATCTTTTGTAAATATGTTTTTCCAATAACTTTATCCATTGCATTATGACGTCCGCAATCTTCTGCAAATGCTACTAAATCACCTGAAAGTTTAAAAACAGCTGCTTGGTGAGTACCACCAGTTTTTCTCCATATTTCGGCAAGATCTTGTAATTTTTTTTGTGACTTGAAAATTATGTTAATCAAGTTTTGATCTATATTAATATCTGATTTTATCATTGGAAACTCTTTCTTGCGAATATTTTGTGGTCCAATGTATCCGGAGGTTCTAATTTCTATTTGATTATTATTTAAATTCTCAATGAAATTTCCATCTTCAATTGATACTTTGATTTTATTTTTTTCTATTATCATTGATTTTATTAATTTAATATCATCAATAATTCCTTCACTTATAAAAAATCCTGTGACCAATTCTTTCAAATCTATTGGAAGGCAGACAAGATTCGCGTAATAATTTCCATTAATATAAATTTCATAGCTTACCTCATTGCAAACTATATCTATGGTTTCAATCCATTTTCCATTTTTGTATTTCTTTACTGGATAATTAATAAAAATATCAGACATTTTAGAACACCGATGAAAACTTAATGGTTTTTAATTTTAATGGTTTTTATTTGTAGTTTTTATAATTGCGACTAAATATTGTTAAAAATATGATCTAAAATTATTAAAAACAGTTTTATCTAAAAATAGATTTTATCCTTAAAAAGTTTTTAAAAATTAAAGGAAAAAAGAAATTAAAGAGAAAAAAGAGTTAATATATAATTATGGTTTTAAATTCTATTTCCGCATTCAGGGCAATATAATGCTCCATCTGGTAATTCAGTGCCACAAATTTTGCAGAATTTAACATTAGAATAATGTTCTTTAAATTTGTTTTTCATATTTTTTAATAATTCTCTTAGTTTAGAAGGTGTATAATCTTTAGTTTCTTCTAGCTTTTTTAGTAGCTCATCGATTCGGTCTTTTGTAAATTCGATATTATTTAATCTTTTCTTAATTTTTTCATAATGTTCTTCGAATCGTTCTCTAAGTTTTTTAAAATATTCAATTGCATCTTTTTTATTAACGAATCTCTCAACATTCTCTAAAAATAGCCTGAATCTTGGTTCTTTTGGAATAAAATGTCCGAATAATGGTGTGGTTATATCTTGCATTATAGCGAATCTTTCAGACCATTTTTCACGTAATTGATTTAGATAATCAACTCCTTTATCAGTAATAAAGTAGAGTTTTTGAGCTCTTCCTTTAACAATTTTTTCTTTTGATTTTACATATCCTTCTTTTTCGAGAGAATTAAGTATTCTTAGAAGGTTTCCTCTTGGAATGTTATATTGTTCTTGAAGTTGATATGCATATATTCCTTCTTTCTCGTCTTTTATAATCCATAATATAAAAAGATTCCTTATTTCTCTAATACCTTGATGTCTAACTGGGATAGGTGGTGCCATTGGTCCAAAAGGTCCAAATAATCTAGTTCTAAATTTTGGTATCATTTTTTTCTCACCATTAATAATTAATAAAATAATATTTATAAAGGTGACTGTTTTGGTCACATACTCATAATGGTCATGTCACCATTTTTAACGAAGGAACTTTTTAATTCAAAAAAATGAAAATTTGATGATATGATAAAGTAAAAATCAGATAATTTATCATCAACTAAAAAAATAGAAACAAATTTTATTTTCCAATGAATTTTGGCTTTTCTTTTTTATTAAGTGCTCTAACTCCAATTTTATAATCTTCTGTTAAAGCCGATTTGATCTGCATTTGTCTTTCTATTTCCAAATGGTCTTCAAAAGAAGTTGATAATGCACTTAAAAATAACTGTTTAGTTCTTGCGTAAACTAATGTTGGACCTGAAGCGAGTCGTTCCGCAATTTTTCTGGATTCAGCCTCAAGATCTTCATCTTTTACTATTTTGTTGATAAGTCCCAATTTTAATAATTCATCTGGACTAATTATATCTCCAAAAAAGCAGAACTCAGCAGCTTTAGCCCAAGGGATTTGATTTATTAAGAGATGAGTTCCTGATGCACCTGGAATTAGGCCAAGTTTACAGAACCCCTCAGAAAACTTAGCTTTTTCGGAGGCAATTATTAAGTCGCAGCTAAGTGCTAGATTCATTCCTGCACCTATTGCATATCCATTTACTGCTGCAATTAAAGGTTTAGGAAATTTCCTTAATTTTAATGTTAAATAATAAATTGGTTTAGTAAGATCATCAATATATTTATCCGGTGTTCCATCTTCAATAGCTTTTAGCATTGCTTTAATATCGCCGCCTGCACTAAATGCTCTCCCAGATCCTGTAATAATTACGGCTCTAATTTGTGAATTTTTCTCAAGAATATCAAGTGCACTATCTAATTCTTGAGCAGTTTTTACATTTAATGGATTTAATTTCTCGGTATTAATAAATCTAATTATTGCATAGTTATTACAGTATTCTATTTCTAAATTCTCAAAAGAGTCCAATAAAATTACCTCCCTTTGTATTCTGGTTTTCTTTTTTCAAAAAAGGCTCTTACACCTTCTGCAAAGTCTTCAGAGCCAGCTACTTCAATTTGTATCCTTCTTTCATCAGCTAATGCTTCTTTAGCTGTCTTTAAGAAGGTAGTATTTAATAATTGTTTTGTGTATTTTATATTTAAGGGTGGAAGGTCTGCTAATCTACGAGCAGTATTTTCGACTACTGTATCTAATTCATCGTCTGATACAGCTTCATTTATTATGCCCCATTCTGCAGCTGTTTTAGCCCTGATTCCACCTAACCAAAAGAATTCTTTTGCCTTTTTTATACCTATTAACCTGGGTATCGTGAATGAGCCTGAACCATCTATACTTAGTCCAACATTAACAAAAGCTTCATCTAAAACTGCGTTCATTTCTGCATAGACTAGATCGCAACATAGAATTAGGTTTAGCCCGGCACCGTATGCTCCTCCCCGAAGTTTTCCAATAATTGGTTTTGGCATCTCAATAATTTTTAATGCACATTTATGCAATATTTCGCTGATATCGGCAATTTTTTGAGGGGCGGTACCATTTTCTATTGAGGATAAAAATTCTTTAACATTACCTCCAGAAGAAAACATCTTTCCTTTACCGGTAAGAATAATTGCTCTGATAGAATCGTCTTTCTCGCATTCTTCTAGTGCGTGATATAATTCGGTCAAAATTTCAACATTTAACGCATTATAATTTTTAGGGCTATTCAAAGATATTATTCCCAATTTTTCTTTTTTCTCGATCATCACCAATTTGTATTCCATAAAAAAGCACCCATAATAATATAATTGTTTATCACCAAAAATTTTGAAATTTTGAATTATATTGGTAGTTATGATTTTTATATAAGCGATATTTAAATTTTAATTTATCACATCGTATATTAATATAAAAATTTATGTAAAGTTAGAAAATATTTTGTGCTCTTTAAAACTAATTCTAATTTTTATTTCAAATTAATCTTTTATTACTCAAAAAATTTATATTTGTAGATTTTAATTCATTAAGAGAATAAACCTAATTAGCAAAAATTATTTAAATCAAATTGAGAAAACAATGGGAAATAAATAATAATAGATGGAGAATTTTAATTAGAATTTTACTTAAATAATTTGAAAATACCAGACGAATCTACAATAATCATCCATTTGATTATAAATGTTTGTTATCTGATGGCCGTATTTAAGAATTACATCTGTAAGAACGGGTTATTCAAAACAAGCTTAAATATATTTAAATATATATTTAAGTCGTGCATCGGAAATTATTGTTTTGGATAAAAAAGAGATCTATCCCTAACATAGAATAAGATTATAAGGTCAAATTCATACATCAAATCCGATAAATATATTATAATAGAACGGGCTTTAAAATGAATACTAGTGAAATATACCAATTAAGAAGTTCAAGCGACTTACCTAAAGTAAAAGAATTAATTGATAATCTATTTAAGAATATTAAGAATTCACCAGATCAGGTAAAGAATCATCAGATTCTCAAAATTTTTGATAATAGTATTTTTAATGTTAATATTGTTGAAAATTTTCAATCAAAAATTGTAATCGACCATTTAATTAAAAATTTTAAAAAATTAGATAAAAAACTGATTGATGATATATCAGAGGATCTTATTAGACGAGTTCAAGGGTATATAATAAAAATAGTGAAGAATTGTTTAGATTTGGGACATTCTCAGATTTTTGAAATTATTGAGAAAGTTTTTGATGATCCATCTTATAAATATAAAATATATGTTAAATATGCATCAATTCTTAATGATATTTTAAATAATAGGGAAAAACATCCTAAATTCACAAATTTAGAACTGGAACGTATTGCTAAAATATTAGCCGATATCCATGGATATTATTTATATAAATACTGTGATGATCCTAGAGTCAAAAATTTACATCTCAAGTTTAAGGAGAATTATGAGAATGAAATTTTAAGATTACAACATAAGGATCTACAGGAAGATCTGCAGAAGTTAATGTTGTTTATTCCTGATATAGAGATCAGAATGCGAGAAAGTGATTATGATACTGAATTTGTGGTTAATAGCCCATTAAGACTTGGTCTTTCAAGTGCTAATGCATCAGACAATCACACACGAGCAAAAGAAAAAGGTAGCAAAGCATTAAATGCAGGAATAAATATTTCATTGGATTATAAAATTGAGCCAAAAATTCCAATAATTGTGAAGGTGAGACGTTTAGATGAACAGATGTTAATTATAAAATCAATTGATCTAAAAGAGGAATTTATTTTAGACAAACTAAGCTCTGAAAATTTACAAGAATTTTTTAAATACAAAAGAAAGCAGGATGAACTTCAGTTATTAAAACAATCTCTCGTTCATGTTGGTATAATAAATAAAAACACAAAGGATCCTTTATCTGATATTATCAAATTTACAAATGGAGGCGGACTTCAGTTAATAACAGAAGTGGGTGTTTTTAAAGGTTCGGGGCTCGGAACCAGTAGTATTCTTGCAGCTGCAATATTGACAGCTCTATATAGAATTTCAAATCAGAATAAATTTTTAAAATATCCGATTTTATACGATCAGAGCATACTCTTAGAACAGAGCTTAGGTTTTAATAGCGGTTGGCAGGATGCTAGAGGTGCTATGGGAAGTAAAATAAGTGCTGTTAAACATTTCACTACAATTCCAACTGATAATATGCCATCTCCAACTGTAGAATTTATAAAGGTAGATGAGAAAGAATTTGAGGATAGAATTGTTTTATTCTATACCGGGATGAAGAGATTCGCTACCGAGAATCTCAATACAGTATTAGATGTCTATCTTTCTAGAGATTTTACTAGATATCCAGCAATCCAACAATCATACTTAGTGCACGATGAAATGGTACAAGCATTAAAGACAGGGAATTATTCTGAATTTGGTCGATTAGCTACTCATTATTGGAATCTAAGAAAAATCATTGATCCATCTGCAACTAATGAGAAATTGGAATATCTGTTCAATACGTTAACAGAATCAAATCTAATTGATGGTGCATTAATGACGGGAGCGGGTGGTGGAGGATTTGCAGTAATTATTGCTAAAGAAAACAATAAATTGGACGTAATTGAATTATTAGAAAATATCGAGCTGGAAAACAGCTTTGTGGCTAATTACAAATTAAATAAAGAAGGCATTTCCCTTAAAGAAAATAAAATATAAACGAATTTATATCATCCAATTAATTATTGATTTTGTTTATATAATTAAGTTAATCAGACAGATTTTTCTAAAATTTTAGACGATATTATTAATAATGTACCATAATTATAAAGAATAGATGTTGTATATGGTATTTTTTTTGAGTATTAAGAAAAATAGTTATAACTTTATTGAATAGTTTACTAAATGTGTTATTTCATGCCATTAATAGAAAAAAGGTATCTATGAAATTATTAGCGTTTTGTGAATCACTATGGATATCCATGATTCGAGCGAATCAGTGGAGGCTAATAAAGCTATTTCAGAATCAAGATTGGCTTTAGTTAAAAAGTTTTGGCAAATTTTTCTAATCCAATCAGTGGTTTCTTTATCCAGATCCGGGCTTATGTTAAATATGCTGGGAATTTCTAATGTTATTTGGCCTGGAGAGAGCTTTCATAGCGTGGAGTTGGGGGTGATTGTTAGTACTAAAATGCTTGCTGTGGCAATTACTGGAATTTTCTATGGAATACTTGCTGATAAATATTCCAGAAAAAATCTATTCGGATTCGTGCTTATTCTTATGGGATTTGGGAAATTTATGAATGGATTCGTCCCCTTATATGATTCTCAATTTGCATACATATTATTTATAGTTTGGTATGGTATTTTTGGAATAGGACAAGGCGGAATAAATCCATTAATATCTTCATACTCAAATGATGCGTGTGAATTTGATGTTAGATCAAGATTTTTTGGTTTAAAAGAAGTATTCAATCAATTTTTTATAATCATTGGAATGATAGTCTCGGCTTGGCTAATTCAAGTAGGACTATGGAGAATATATTTTTGGTATACTGGAATTCTTTTAATAGTATGTGGATTTTTCATATTTTTTGTAATTAAAGAACCCAAAAGAGGTGCTATGAGAGAGGAGTTAAAGAGTATTTTATCAGTTGAATCTATTTCTTATAAATATAAATTGAATAAAAAAACGATAAAATCCACAATTTTTTCGAAATCAAATATACTTATATTTATTGAAGGAATCTTCACTTGGATTTTATTTTCTATAGCAATCTATCTGATTTATCCTTACATTCAGAGCCCACCATATAATGTATCACCTGTAGTATCAAGTATTATGATGGTAATATTCGGAGTTCCAGGAGCGATTTTTGGTGCAATCAGTTTTTCTAGAATATCAGATAAATTAGCGCAAAAAAATGTTAAATATAGAGTATATTTAATAGTATTTTCCTTATTAACTCTTTTTGGAATTGTTATGAGCTTATTTATTGTTCCATTACCTCAATTAAGTATAGAGGAAGCAAATAATTTGTTTAATTTATTCAAATATCCAATATTTGTGGTGTTTGGAATATTATTATTTATATTAAGGGCGGTTCTTGGAATATATAATATAAATCAAACTCCATTAATTCAAATAGTCAATCTTCCCGAAGCTCAAGGCACTATCTATTCTTGGAATCAATTTTTAGAAGAATTGGGCTATGGAATTGGGCCATTAATTTCAGGCTATCTATTATCAATCACGAATGGGAATTATGTTCAAACAGCCTTGTTTTCAATGAGTCTTGGAATACCAGCGATTTTTATGTGGCTTCTTGTGAATATGTGGATAAACAAGGATATTGAAAGAATTAAAAAAATTTTGGAGAAAA
Source organism: uncultured archaeon (assembly GCA_964646355.1). Taxonomy (GTDB): domain Archaea; phylum Asgardarchaeota; class Lokiarchaeia; order Helarchaeales; family HEL-GB-B; genus HEL-GB-B. Next base: position 10,632 of record CAZYEE010000098.1, read on the forward strand.
GAGCAGAAAAATTAAAAAATTTTCAAGGTTAATTGTTGTTATTTATTTTTAATTTCAAATTCAAAGATTTATTGCTATTATGATTCTTCTTCTCCTACTTCTTCTGGGCCCGTCATTAGTGTTTTGCTTTCAGTTGACCAAAAGATTGGTTTTTCAAATCGGAGCATATTTATTACCATATCTAAATCGTCCTTATCAATATTGATAATTTCTGAACAAGAAGTTTCATGCAAATTATAATAGATTTTAATAGCCGCGTGTTTAGTTCTTGTATTGTAATTAATTACATATTTATTTACTTGAACAATTGTCATTATAATCACACATCTGTTTTGAGTTTATAATTTTGAATCAGATTTTTATTTTAAAGCGGATTTTTTCAATAAAATTTCAGTAATGTGTGTTTAAATTTTTATTTAAATAATTTAAATTTCTTTGGATGGCTTATTCTTAAAATTTTCACTGGCTAACTTAAATATTTTAAATTCAGATGATAAATCGCTATTAAAATTTAAAAAAGGAGATAAATAAGATGGATGATAGCGTGTTGCTCATAATTTCAGTCAAACTCACTATCTACAATCTCTATGAATTCTAGACACATATCCAGAGCTGCTTTCATAAGATCTTTGTTCAGATTTTCTGGAATATCTTCAAGACTATGCCAGTTTTTAATAAATTTGGTTTCGATTCCACCGCCAACCAGTGCACATGCTTTGTATCCTTTTTCTGAGAATCGCACTGCATCAGTCCCAGCAAATTTTGCTATTACCAATTCGGAGGGCGGAAATCCTTTTGATTTTGTTTTAGCAATTTCATATGCTTTATAAAAACGTTCATAAACATCAGGATCATGAATAATCGGATGAATGAATGGAAATTTTTTGTTGATTGTAAGGTACATTGTCTCAGCTTGTAGTATTCCAAGGCCTTCACCTCCACCAACACTTTCTAAGATGATTGAATAGCTATTTTCTAAGATTTCTTTAGGAGTTTGTTTAACAAACGCTCTTGATCCACGCTGTCCTGCTTCTTCGGCACCGAAGCTTCCACACCAGACCTCGATATTTCTAGGTTTATTTTCTTCTTTACTTAAATATTTAGCAATTGCAACAGCAACGCTTACTCCACTTAGATTATCATTAGCGCCCATTACTATTTCATTACCAAAGAATTTGAAAAGTACTTGCAGAAAGGAAATTAACCAGATAATAAACGGAATAATTAAGATAATATCCATTAAATTTATTACAAACACATTATATCCTGCGATCTGTAAGAATTCAAGAGTGTAAATAGGGATTCCCATAAGAATTAGAATAGTCTTAATAATAGACCAGATGATTGCAAATATACCTAATGCAATTGAGCCGTATAGTTTTCGTTGCATAGCAGGAACTCCCTTTTTTGCATAAGGTAATTCAAAAGCCGAATCAGAATGTCCACCAAAAATCAAGTATTTTTTAGGTTCAGAAGTATTTTTTGGTTTAATCTTTCCAAAAACATTTTTAGATACACCTTTTTTGTAAAATATATCAATAGTTGCCTTTAGAAATAATAATTCACTCATCGCCGCTAATAGACCGATAAGTGATAGAATTGCAGTTAAATAAGGGAGTGAAGTAAATAAAAATACGAAACTAACTAGACACATTCCACCTCCAAATCGGACGAGCCCTCTTGGATATGCAGTATATGCAGTTTTAAAATCTTGAACTAATATTTCATCGCAAAAATTTTGTAATTCATTTTTAATATAATCAATAGCTTCAAGTTCTTCTTTTTGAGTAGCAAGTCGAGGTCCAATATTCTTACATATTTGATCTACAAAATTATACATATAATCTTTATACTCTTTTCCAGCTTTTTGATCCTTCATTTTAACCAGTTTTTTTATTTTATTGAATTTTTATAAACTTATGATTGAAAGAATAAAATATTTTAGATTAATTAAATCATTAATAATTATATTCTAACTTAATTAATTCTTAAAAAATTCTACTATATATTAAGAGATCAATAGGTAGGATGAATATATGTCAGATTATAAGGTGGATTCAAAAGAGAATTCAGATTATATGTATAATATAATTGCACAAATTT
>CAZYEE010000099.1:0-12731 GCA_964646355.1 uncultured archaeon
ACCAAATTTTTTACTGTTAAACATTTATTCTTTTTCTCATCATCTCCATAAAAGATTGCAATTTTGAAATTATTTTTCAATGCAAATGCCAGCTGTTTACTCAATTTATCATTGGGATCTGGATAGAGAAATACATTAAAACCTGATTTTCTTAGCATATTTGCTATCGCGAATGAGTCTTTCATTAGTTCTGGTGAAAAAACGGTCATAAATATTTCGTTTTGATTAAGGTCTTCAGGAAACATATTCTGTTCTTCCATTAAATAATATATACGTTCAAATCCTAGTGAGATACCACAAGCAGGTACATCGTATTTGAAATAATTACCAATAAGTTTATCATATCTTCCTCCACCTGCCAAGGAGAAGGGAACATCAGCAATTGTTATTTCAAAAATGGGCCCTGTATAATAAGTCATTCCCCGAACCATATATGGATTAAATATTATTTGACCATTTTCAATTCCAATATCTTCCAATGTTTTTGCAATTAAGTGTAGATCCTTGTAAGGAATATCATCAAATTTACCTGATGTCATTATTTTTATTGCTAATTCAAATTTTTTGATAGCCTCTGAAGCAAGATCAGTACTTTCTACGGAATTAAAGATTGTAAGTAATCTTTCAGTTTTGTGTTCACCAATCAAATCATTTAATTGTCTAACTACTTCTTTCCGCCCGATCTTATCTATTTTATCAATTATTATTAAAGTGTCCTCAGGTTTTGTAATTTCAAGAATATTAAGAATTTGATATAAAATTCGCCGATCATTAAGATTAATGATGAAATTCTTAAACCCCAATTCAGTAAAAACATCGACCGTTGCTAGAATAATTTCTACCTCGATATATGGAGAATCTGAGCCTACTACATCAATGTCACACTGGTAAAATTCACGAAATCTTCCTTTCTGAGCTCTTTCGGCTCTCCAGACCGGGCCTATTTGATACCTTTTAAAAATTCTTGGTAATTGTGCATTATAATTGGCATAAAATCTGGAGAGAGGAACTGTAAGATCAAATCGGAGACCATAATCCGATAATTCCTCCGAATTCTTTATAGCTCGTTCTAATTTCTCGCCTCTTTTTAGAATTTTGAAAATCAGTTTATCCTGTTCCTCTCCAGTCTTTCCATATATAATTTCAAGTCTTTCCATAGCTGGAGTATCTATACCAGTATAGCCATATTTCTCATAGGTTCTCTTAATTATATCTAATATATAATTCCTTCTTTTATATTCAAGTGGAAGAAAATCTCGCATTCCACTTGGAGGACTCAAATTTAAGTCGGTCATTTTATATCATTTAATTCTAATTTTGTTATTAAATTTTAATTATTATTATTTAATATTAATTTAAGTCTTTTAACATTAATTTAGTCCGTAAATAAATTTAAAGTTCGACTTTTATTAGGTTCTAACATTACCTTCCTTTTTAAAAAATAAAAATATAAAATCGTTTGGGTGTATAATGTTCAAAAAAATTAGTTAGTTGGATATTAAATTCATTTATTTGTTTAAATATCTGTTGATTTTAGTAAATTTGATGTTAAGAGAGCTATATCAAGATTATAGAAATTTTTAGATCATAGATATTTATTTTCGTAGGAACTAACGTCTCAATAGAGTAAAAACTATAACGGATTTAGCAAATAAATCGAGAACTCCGATTGTTTAATAGTTTATAGTATCTAATCCTAATGAAATATCTAAGGATTTTTGTAAATAATCCATTATGCATTTTCATTCCTCTGAAAACGTGATTGAAAAAATTTTTAATACATGAATAATTTCTATTTTATAATAAAAATAGGTGAGTATTATGAATAATTTAAAATTCTTGACCTAAAAAATATAATATAGCAAAAAAAATGGCGAACGTGGTCTAGCGGCTATGATTCGCGACTGTGGATCGCGAGGTCCCGGGTTCGAAACCTAAAAAGAAAGGCGAAATTCCCGGCGTTCGCCCTCCATTTTTATGTTTTTACTTGAACTTTGTACTTCTACCAATCCCAGTTGAGATTATGCTTGATTCATCAATTTTATCAGGAGTCGTCTCATGAGTTACATCTAAATATACGCCATGAAGGAATTCTTCAAGATCCATACCAATATCGGATGGTCTTAAGAATATTCCAGGAGGGTATTTTTTTTCAAATCGGAGATTAGGGTCTTTCTTTTTTATATTTGGATAAGAGCTTTTAATAGTCTGAATGGGGAAAGGTACACCTTCGTTCTCGACTTTTTCTTTATATATTTCGAAAAACTCAGGAGTTCTTGTTTTGATCAGGTTATAATTAAATGGTTCAAAAGGTTGGATATAGAAGTGCATGTTAGTAGTGATTGAGGCTAAAATTTTGCAGAACTCAGGGCGTCCTTTCATAAAAAACATGTTAAAAGCGGATGGAAATGGTTCAAGGCCGAAGGTATAATCAGGCAATCCATATAGTTCTTTAGCTGCCCGTCCATCATAAGTTTCAGCAATACTTTCGTAATTACTGGGCTGGCACATTAGATTAATAGCCCAGCTTGAGATTACAGTTCCAACATAATAATCAGATAGAGACCATTGAGGTGTCCGTTCATTCCTGATATCTTTTAATACATCAACAAGTAATTTGGCTGATTTTATGTTATTTTTTACTCTTCTTGGAATTTCTCTTAATTTATAACCAAGCCGCATATGTCTTCTGTTTAGTAATTCATCATCTTCTTGTATCATATACCAATCGACAGGTACTCCGTCTTCGCAATGACAGTTAAGTATAAGTAAAATTTCTTGATGATAATCATGTAGAACAGCAAAACTAATATCAACAGAATCTCCTCCAAATAATTTTTGTGTGCCGATAACTAAATCACTACGAATTACTAGTGATGGTAACATTATAATATAGCTCATAACTTTATCAGGATTCTTTATTTTCCCATCAATTACATCACGGACCGTAAAAATAGATTCATTTAATCGAGTTTCAAAGAACTTGAAAATACTTTCATTGCCCATTCTATCGTAATTATCTACGCCATCCCATCCTAATTTCTTAAAGACACGCCATAAGAACGATAAAAGTGGAAGAAATGGTTTCAAATAGATATTATCTGGAATATCACCATATGTATATTGAATTATATTCATCTCCTATAGGAATGATATCCATTATTACAAATAACAATAAACTTTGATTTAATATATAAAACTTATATATATTGGAAATTAATGAATGAACATTATGAAAGTTCTTTTAATCCAACCAGATTATCCTAAAGATTACAGATATGGCCCTAAAAATATGATTATGTTTCCTCCTTTGGGATTGGAATGTATTGCTGGAAATTTGATGGACTTAGCTGAAGTAAAGATATTTGACCATAGAATATATAATAAAAGAGAATTGGAGAAAATTTTAACAAATTATAATCCGGATTATGTTGGAATTAGCTGCAATTTTAGTACTCAAATATATCATGTTAATGCATTAGCAAAATTAGCTAAAGAATATGGATCGAAAACAATTGTTGGTGGATGGCACCCGACTTTAGTTCCAGATGAAACATTAAAATCGCCATGGATAGATATAATAGTTCGATCTGAAGGAGAAATAACATTTAGAGAATTAATACAAAACAATGGACCTAATGGTATTAAAGGAATATCATATAAAAATGGAAAAAAAATAATACATAATCCCGATCGTGAACCTTTAGAATTAATTAAAATAAATCCACCTGCAAGATTTTTAAGAACTAAAAAAGCAAAAAAGATGTATAACTTTTTTGGATTACCTGCAGACCTAATGGAAACAAGTCGAGGATGTCCATTTAGATGTAAGTTTTGTATTATCCATGTTTTTTATCAAAAAAAGTACAGAGTAAAAAGAATCAAAGACATTATTAAAGAAATGAAAGAAATCAACAAGTATTCCAAATTCTTGTATATTATTGATGATAATTTTATGGTATATAAAGAACATGTTAGTAATCTCTGTGATGCAATTATTAAATCAAAATTGAATATGTTTTATATGACAACCGCTCGTATTGATATGGTAAATAAGTATCCGGAAATTTTTGAGAAAATGGCCAAGGCGGGTTTTATTTTTCTATTTATAGGATTAGAAAGCTTTTCAAATAAAGCTCTAAAAAATTTGAATAAACATTATAAATTTCAAGAAATCAAACGTGCAATAAAGATTTTGCATGATTTAGGTTTTATTATTCAAGGAAATATTATTTTAGGGGCAGATTTTAATGAAACAGTTCAAGATATAAAAACAACAATCGAGATGACTAAAACCCTGGAAGTTGACTTGCCTACCTTCTCATTAATGGTACCTTATCCAAAAACTGAAATAAGAGAATATGTAGAAAAAAATAATATGTTAATTAATACCAATTGGAAATCTTATAACTGGTTTACTCCATTAATAAAATATCCAAATATTTCTCCAGATGAAATGCAAGATTTAATTAATGAAGCATATTCTAAAACAAATTTTCTACCTTATCCTCTTAAGACAATAAATAGAATATATAAATCAAGAGGAACTTCATTTTTCATTTCAAGGTTATTAACAAAAAGGTTTATCATATCTGCATTAAAAAGTGTACAATTTCAAATATCAAACTATCTTAGAGCAAAATAAAACTTGTTTTAATTTAAGAATTTATAGTATATACAAAAATAAATAAAAATATATAGAGCATGTAGTTTATGGGTTTGAAATGAAATATTTGAGGAATTAAAAATAAAATAATAACTTGATTCAGATTTTTATCATTTCTTAGGAATTTTGATTTATCAGGATCCTTATTTTCTCGATTATAATATTCTTTTTTAGATATTCTAGAGCATCTTCATCCATTGTAAGATCAGGATCTATTAAATCAAAAATATTTTCTAGGAGTTCAGATTCGTCAATAGTATTCATGATCAAGGCAATTTTATTAATATTTTGTAGATAATTTTCTTCTTGATTAAGTAATTCCTTAATTTTATTGATGTCATAAAAAATGCCATTTTCTCTATTTAAACCTTTACATTTTCTTGAATATTCTGAAAATTTCTCTTTATCTTTCATTATAATTGACCAAAATGGGAATATTTTGCATAAAAAGGGTTTAACTTCGTGGATAATACATTCATTATTTTCCTTTAAAAATACGCAACGATTGTTGATCTGATTAACTACAAAATAAGTTAACTTTAATTCGGTATTATCAACAATAAAAAACTCTTCCTCAAAATGTATAAATTTATTAAAAATTTCTTCAAGCGTCAAATTCAAATGGTTAGCGATTGATTCGATTTCACCAATTGATATATATATCGTACCTTTCCAATCTTTACAGCATGAGGCGCATTTTTCACATTTGAATAGCAGATGGTCAATTACAATGCTATTATTTTTCATTATTAATTCACTATTAAATTTGTATTTTGATATTTCAACAATTCCCATTAAAAATTACATAATATAAAATTCTTAAGGTAATTTTTGAACATAATAAAACAAGCTGAATTATCATAAAAAAATGAGTTGTTTACTTACTCCAAATTATAATTATACCCTTTTCTCTTTTGATATTTTTCTCTTGAATAGAAGCGATTTTTGTGCCCTTTTTCTCGCCTTAATCTCTTCGGGACTTAATTTTTCATTTACACGCCTTTTTTTCAACTTTTCTTTCTTTAATTTTTTGTATTCTTCATCTTGTCGTTTAAAAAATTTCTTTTTTCTCATTTTGACCATATAAATTAAAAAATAATAGTTTTAAAAATTAATGCAAGTTTTCATTTATGTTTTAGGACATGTTGTTTTAAGGTAGAAATTGCATCTGGGTGATATTTTTCACATATTTCTACAATTTTTTTCTCGATAATAGAATGTTCTTCAATACAAGTTTTTGGTGGCGGGGCTTGATTTCGTATTGCGGAAATGTTTTCAGTTATTTTGATTAATTCGGTAGATATTACTGAATTTATATAGATCAAATCTTTTAACAGCTGAGTAATTTCACTTAATTCTATATCTTTCGTCATTTTCATTCATCATTTAATTATAAAAGATTGATATCATCATAAATTACTCTTTAAATTAGTGAATCATTTTTTATTGAATAATTTTTAATTAATAACTTTTGTGGATCTACAAGATAAAAGGATTAGAGATGTATTAGGGGATTAAAATGAAAATAAAATGAAAACTAAATATGGATTAGGAATAAATTTCATATATCACATATCGAGCCATCATAGCCCCGCTTGTGGACACCAAAATCAGTAAGTTTTTCTAATTGTTTTTCATTGAATATAGGTCCATCCTTGCATACTCTTAAACCCATTGGATCTATAACACATTGTCCGCAAATACCAATTCCACATTTCATTATTCGTTCTAAGCTGGCTTCAATAGGAATATTTTTTGTTCTTGATGCATCAAAAATTTTTTTCATCATTAATTCGGGTCCACATAAATAAATTTTATCAAAATCCTCCTCTACTAATAATGTAGAAACAAAATCGCTAATTAAACCATGAAAACCCATTGATCCATCGTCAGTACATATGTGTAATTTGAAAAATTTTGATTGAATTATCTGTAAATCTTCGAGAAATGGTATATCGTATGCATTTTTTGCACCTATTACGCAGGTTGTAAATACCTCAGGTTTTGAGATCAATATTTTAATAAGCGGCATTAAGGGCGCTATTCCGATCCCTCCACCTATAACAAGAGCTTTTCCATGTGAAATGACATTAAAGGAATTGCCATATGGCCCACGAACTCCTATTTGATCATCTTTACCTAAAGAGATTAAATGTTTAGTAGTTTCACCAACTCCTTTAATACTAATCCCAAGAAGACCTTTTTCACCAATATAAGAGACACTTAAAGGTATTTCTTCACGAAGATCCCAGATCATAAGAAATTGACCTGGTCTTATATCGGTAGCATCATAATTAAAATATAAAGTCTTAATATTAGAAGTTTCTTCTCTTATATCCACAATTTTCACGATTTTTGGTCTACCTATAATATTCAATTCAGTTCAACTCTTAATTTTGCAATGAAAATTTTGATTATTTTCTAAAAATTATATGTTTTTCCAATAATTTAAATAATAACTGAGGATTTAACTCTTACTTAAAATATTATGAGTTTTTCCCGTTAATTCTTGAATATTATTTATCTTTTTTCGATCCAGGAATTCTAATAACCCTTTTAAAATCTTATAGAAAATATCCATATCATATTGGATAAAACCCCAGCCGATTTGGACAGCAGAGGCACCTGCATAGAAATATTCTATTACATCTTCCCAGCTTTTAATTCCTCCAACACCAATAATTGGAATTTTAACGGATTTATATAGATCATAGACGATCCTTATTGAAATGGGTTTGATTGCAGGACCAGAAAGTCCTCCATATATATTATTTAAAATAGGATACGCTGTTTCTACATCAATAGCCATTGCTCTAACGGTATTAATAGCAGTAAGTGCATCAGCACCTGCTTTTTCCGCAGATTTTCCAATTTCAACAACGTTAGTGACATTAGGAGTTAGTTTTACAAATAATGGGAGATTGACAATATCCCTCACTCGTTTTACGATCATCTCTGTTAGATTCGGGTCCTGTCCTATCTGAGAGATCTCCGAGTGCGGACAAGATATATTTATTTCAATTGCTTTGATGATAGATAATCTTGTAATCTTTTTTGCCACGAGCTCGAATTCTTCTACATTGCTACCAAAAATACTCGCAATTATGGGAATATTTGACCCTTCAAGCTTTTCCAATTCCTTTATGAACTCATCTACACCTGGATTAGGAAGCCCCATCGAATTAAGGAGCCCACAATCGGTCCCTACTATAACTGGATTTTTATTTCCATCTCTAGGAACCGGACCAATTGATTTTGATACTACTGCACCTGCGCCTGCCAGATAGACACGTTTAAGAAGGAATGGAGAAATACCCAAAACTCCCGCTGCTAGCATTAATGGATTCCTTATTTCTAATTTCCCAATTTTGGTATTCAATTTCGGACTATCAAAAAAATATATATTTGAAATTCTGAATCAACCTCAATTTAGTTTTATATTATTTATCTTTTATTATTATAAATACATCTTGAAGAATGTTCATAAAAATTTATGTTAAACAACTTAATTTTTCAAAAATCCAGTTTAATTGATATTTTAAATCAAATAATATTATTTCATGATGATAAAAACAAAAATCTGATAAAAATTTATTGAATTCATTAAATTTTATTCAAAATTCTGATTATTTGTTTTAAAATGGAATTTAAAACTTGTTATAGAATTAAAATAGAATTTGAAACTCATTATACAAATCAGAATCAATATAATAAATTGACCCTGCTATTTGAAAAATTTTGGATTTTTTCTATTAATAAATTTTTAAATATAATCTTGGACTAATTTTTATAAAAAGTTATAAAATCCAGTGATATTCATGATCTATATTGTCGAAACATTTGCCGGGATTTTTGCGTTAAATGACGAAAATAAAGTAATAGATAAGGTATTATTTGAGAAAAATCCGGAACAAATTGCAAATATACTCAACAATATACAAAAAGGTATATTTATTAACGAATATAAGGATTTACTTGATAAAATAAAACCAAAAATGGATGATACTATAATAGTAGAAGATAGTGATTTGGCTTATTACTTAAAAAACCTAAATCATGAGGTAATAACACAAATACCAAGTAAAGGCGGAAAATATATAAGAAAAAATCTCATTCCGCTTTTGATTGACGCTAATTATATTAATAATGAAAGTGAATACTCTGAACTTATCAATAAAATAAATTCAATTTTAACCAGAAAAAAGATAAGTGAAGCTTCAGAAAAGAAGGATAAGTTATTATGCCAAACAATAGAAGCAATTGATCAAATTAATAAATATGTTAATGCCTTATCTGAACGATTACATGAATGGTATGGGCTCCATTTTCCTGAACTTGGGAAATTAATATCGAACCACAACACATATTGTAAATTGGTAGCTAAATTAGGAAATCGGGAAAATTTTACTGCTGAAGCATTGAAAGAATTTAGATTATCTGATGAAAAAATACAAGATATAATAAATGCGGCAAAAAATTCGATGGGAGCTAATTTAAAAGAAGTTGATATGAAACAAATTAGAAATTTTGCACAAATGGTTTGTCAAATATATGAATTGAGAGCAAACCTTTCAGATTATCTGACTGATGGAATGAATAAAATAGCTCCGAATATGTCGGCTTTAATAGGCCCAACTCTGGCAGCTAGACTAATAAGCATGGCGGGAGGTTTAGAAGAATTAGCTAAAAAACCATCATCTACGATACAGGTAATGGGCGCTGAACAAGCCTTATTTAGGTCATTAAGAACAGGGTCAAAACCTCCAAAACATGGCTTGATATTTCATTGGGAAGGAATTCATGGGGCACCATGGTGGTTGAGAGGTAAAATTTCAAGAGCCCTTGCTGGAAAACTCAGCATCGCTTCTAGGTTAGATGCATATTCTGCCGAAGATCATGGCGATGAATTAGTCGCCGATTTAAATGCACGAATCACTGAAATAAAAACAAAATATCCTAAACCTAAGAAAAAGCCGAAAAAGAAGAAATCTAAACGTGATAGAAAAAGATCGAGAAAAAGAACCAAGAAAAAATAAATATTTAAAGGAGATGAGTTATAATGAAAAAGTTAAAAGGATTTGAAGGTGTATACGTTTATTATCATGATGATATCAAAAAGTTAGCGACTAAAAACCTCACACCGGGTATTTCTGTTTATGGAGAAGATTTATTAAAAGATAATGATGATGAATATAGAAGCTGGATAATGAAACGTAGTAAATTAGCTGCTGCTATATATAAAGGGCTTTCAGAATTTCCAATTAAAAAAGGTTCAATTATTCTTTATTTAGGAGTTTCGTCAGGAACAACAGCTAGTCATATTTCAGATATAATAGGATTAGAAGGAAGAATTTATGGGGTCGATTTTGCACCGCGGTCTATTAGGGATTTTGTGGCGCTTTGCGAGACTCGTAGAAATCTGATACCAATACTTGCAGATGTGAGATTTCCAGAATCTTATCGAATGTTATTGGAAGAGGTAGATGGAATTTACATGGATGTTGCCCAACCAAATCAAGCCGAAATATTAATACATAATGCAGAGATGTATTTAAAACCAAATGGATGGATAATGCTCTGCGTGAAATCTCAAAGCATAGATGTAGCCAAATCACCCTCAGAAATATATGAAGAACAAAAACAGATTTTAGAAAATAATGGATTTGAGATAAAAGAAATGATAAATTTAAAACCATTCAGCCTGGAACATGTTCTATTATATGGATTCATGAAATAAATTCATGATATGAATGTAAAAAAAAATTAGAATATAAAGAAAAATTGAAATACTAAATAAGTTTATTACTCTTTTTCTTTGCCTTCTGGTGAAATATAAAAGCCACTATCTGCCACGTAATTTGGATCAAATACGGTCTTTATTTTTCTTAACCAAATATGGTAGTTGCAACATTGGGGCCCAAACCAATTATGCATCTTATCTCCTTCAATGAAAAATGGTATGCCTAAATGTTCTAATAAATCCAATTTGTTGCATTCTTCTAGATATTCTGCTATACCTTTTATTGAATCAAGATCTGTTTGGTCGTACATTGTTGGGGTTTCTATATGATAGAAATGACCATATTCAAAACTTGTTGACCAGTTACCTTTCCCCTCATCGTTTCCAATTACGCCTTTTTCGATGTATTTTTTCTTTAATGGTAAATTTCGTTCCATTAGAATTCTACATAGAGTAATTGTATCCATAGCCCCATGTGTTGATTGGAATGCTCCAGTAGCAAGAAAGCCATGCATTCCGAGTGCACTACGCAGCGCTTCGGCATATGCAATATTTGGAGGTATGTATTTACCTTTCATTGTCAAATCTTTCGCTTTTAATTCCTCTAAAATTGCTTTAAGCACTTTTTCTTTGTATTCAAATTCTCGTTTTGTTGTAGCTGTTATTAATAGGACAATTGGATCTTTCAATCTGGATCCGGACATCGCTCTATTCATCATTTCAGCTTGATCCTTGGAAAATATCGCATGGCACCCAAATGCAGAAGTATGAAAACACATAAAGGATATTTCTTCAGCCTCGATACGCTCTATAACTTTTTCCAGCATCTCATAATTCTTACATGAAATAATATGAAATTGCATATAATCAGGCACATCAAAATCATAGTTTGGAGATACATTTTTTATCTCCATTCTTTTTATATTGCATGGAAATTTGAATAATCTGATTGCTACTTTTGTAAAAATTCCGATTCCTGATTTTGCACCGATATAACCCCGCATTATTCCACGTAAACTGGGACCTGGACCGTCCCCGTGAAACCAATCTGGATCATTTTTCATAGATAATGAGCCTAATTTTAGAATTTCGCCGGTAGGTAGGACCCATTCGACGCCCAATACGTTTCTACCACTAAATCCAGTAGAGGCTGATGTAAATCCTGGTCCACACATGGAAGTTGAACTAGCTAATGGTGATACTTGAGGCCCAGCTCCTGGCATGTGACAATTAAGTCCATATTTCATGAGCTCAGCTTGTAACTGGGCACCTGTAACATAAGGTTCTACCACACAATATAAATTTTCAGGGTCTATTTTCACTATTTTATTCATTCTCCTTAAATCAACAACAATAACACCTTCTTGAGATGGTTGGTTCCATGGACCAAGTCCTGTTGATTGCGCTTTGAATTTTAATTTATATTTATTACATAGCTTCACAAATTTTTGAACTTCTTCTACAGTAGAGGGCATTACCACTGCAATTGGTCTATGCCAATATGGGATTGGATCTCTACCTTCCATCACATTAAGAAATTCGACACACCAGTTATAAGCATAAGTTTCCAATATTACTTCATTGTCAGTAGCGTTTTCTTCTCCTACGATCTCTTGAATCTCTTTTAAAATGTTTTTATCCAACTTTTTCATTTAAATCACCTCTTATTTAACAGCCTCCAATAATAGCTCGCTTAAATCATAAAATTTCAATTTAGATTTTGAATCGTTTATTGCGTCCTTGAGATTTGTCGAACAAAATGGACATGCTGAGATTAAATATTCTGCTCCTGTAGATTCCGCTTCGTCAACCCTTGCTTTTGCTGTAAACAACGCAAATTCTGGATACTGGGCCTTAACACCGCCTCCCGCACCACAACAATATGAATATTCCTTGATTCGTTCCATTTCTACTAATTCGATTCCTGGAATCTTCTTAATTACATTTCTTGGTGGCTCATAAACTCCATAGGTACCCTTTCTTAATGGTTTTGGTGGAACTGCTATTTTAACAAGTGGTGCTACTTCTACCATCTGACCATTCCACTCGGGATAGGGCTCAGAATCCCGACCTAAATGGCATGGATCATGATATGTTACTTTTACTTTGATCGAATTCTTTAGTTCTAACTTCCCTTCAGATAATAATCGATCAAATAATTCAGAAGTATGAGTTACTTTGAAATTGTATTTTCTATATCTCGGATAATGAGCTTTAAATGTTGAATAACATCCAGCACAACTAAAAACGACCTCTTCTATACCTAGTTTTTCAATGGTATCAATATTATGATTCATTAATTCAAGAGCCTCTTTTTCCATCCCA
>CAZYEE010000100.1:0-4515 GCA_964646355.1 uncultured archaeon
CATTTCAATTCTATCTTTTTCTGGGAGATATTTACATTTTTGTTTTGGATTATATTTGTCATAGAATTCACATCGTAAACAAATAATTTCTTCTTCAGTTTCAACAGAAGGTGTAGTTTCTGAGGTCGTAGATGTTTGAGGGCTCGTAGTGGTGGAGATTTTTATAGTAGTTCTTTTTGGTTTTGAAATAGCTCTCATTTTTACTTTTTTTACTTTTTTGGTCCTCATTGAAGCTTCTATACTCATTTTACGTAAAAATAGGACCACCCCACCTATTCCTGCTAATACTGCACCAAAAATGATGAAATAAAACTGAAAAATACCAAAATTTGCGCCACCTAAACCTGCACTTGGAATTATAACTCCAAAGATAAGTATTAAAACTCCCGCTAATACGAATAATATGATTGCTAAAATAAATTTACCAGCTTCGTCCATTATAAACCACCTTTTATAAACTTACAAAATAATATGATTCGAGATATTTATGGTCTTAAAACTAATTAAATATTACTAAATAATTGATATTATTGATTAAGGCTTTAAAAAGATTTAAGTAAAATTGGAAAATGCGAATCGATTTTGAAAAGATAAAAATTGGAAAAATTAAAATTCAATAAAGATATTAATAATTTTGTAAAATAAATAAAATTTATGATGGTGATTCAACTGGGAGTAAAAATAAGAGAACTTACAAGTCCAAAAAAAATTGAATTAAAAGAACTTAAAGGTAAGGTAATTGCAATAGATACAATGAATGTGCTTTATCAATTTTTATCAATAATAATAAGAACTGATACAGCACAGCCATTGAGAAGCGAGTCTGGTAAGATTACATCGCATATTTCGGGTTTATTTTATAGGTCAATAAATCTCATAGAAAATGGAATTAAGCCAGTTTATGTTTTTGATGGTAAACCTTCAATGCTGAAAACCAAAACTGTAGAAGAGAGAAAAACTATTAGAGAGGAGGCAAAAAAAACCTATGAGAAAGCTCTGGAGGAAGGAGATATAATTGAAGCTTATAAATATGCAAGAACCTCATATAGAATAACATCAGAAATGATTGATGAGAGTAAGCAGCTGCTGAATATTATGGGAATACCATATGTTCAAGCGGAATCAGAAGGAGAATCGCAGGCGGCATATATGGTTAAGAAAGGTGATGCTTATGCAGTTGGCTCTCAAGATTATGATGCACTATTATTTGGAACACCAATTTTAATTAGGAATTTGGCGATTTCAGGAAGGAGACGTGGTCCAGGAGGGACAGTGATTCATCTAGAGCCTGAAATCATCTTTTTGAAGGATATTTTAGAAACCCATAATTTAACACAAGAACAGTTAATAGATATCGGGATAATGATAGGAACCGATTTCCATAAAGGAATAAAGGGAGTTGGCATTAAAACAGCATTAAAATATATTAAAAAATATGGAAACTTTAAAACTGCATGGGAAAAAGAAAAGTTTGAATTTGATGGAAACTATGATGCAATTAAAGAGATCTTCTTAAATCCAAAAGTTAATAAAGAGTATATTATTAAAAGAAAAAAGCCTAACTATGATAAAATCAAGGATTTATTAATAAATGAATACAGTTTTAATGAGAAGAGAGTAGAACGTGGTATTGCAAGGTTAAAAAAGGCTCTTAAAAATCAGCAACAGAAAAGTATTGAATCATTTTTCTCCTAATTTTGATTCTAATAACATAATTAATAAGATTTAGATAATTTTTCTGGCTAAAAATAGATTAATTGATAAAATTTTTAATGATTAGTTTATCGATTAAAAACTATAATCAAATAAAAATTATTTTGAAATAGTTTTATTGATCCATTATTGAATATTTTATAATAGCAGATATTTTATTACGCTAATAGTTTATATTATATTTTTACCACTCAATCTTACAACCTGGTTTCTTTTGTGGCCAGATCCAGATATTTTTTCCTTCCTTAATTCCTTTTTCCTTAAGAATTTTCTCGATTTCTTCTTTTAAATTAGTTAAAAATTGGTTAATTTCAAAAATAATTTTGCCATATTTTATAATCTCCATAAAAAATGCACGGTGTGATTTTATTGAATTAAGGAGTTCCTCAGGGGTATACCATAGTTGATCAATACCACAACCTAATGATTTTGATAATTTTGCCGTGTATAATTTGCGTTCAATAATATTTTTTGGTAGATTATTAGCAATTATTAAGATATCAATATCACTTTGATATTGCTCATCAAACACTTCTTGAGCACGAACTAATGATCCAAATATTAAAATTCCAATAATATCTTGACCTTTTTTATCAATAATATTACCTAAAAATTCTTCTAGAATTTTTTGTAAATTTTTATTTTTAATCCAAGAGATTTTGGAGCTGTCTAATTGCATTTATAAAAGCCTCTATAAATTGTTTCCAAAAATTATTATTTTTCAATTGTAGAATTTTGATTAAATTTTTAATAATATTGATTAAATAAGGAAGATTAAATTAATAGAATCTTCATTATATATCGATTCAGGTTCAATAAACTTCCCATTTATTTCCATTCCATATCGAGGAATTGTGGTTAAATCCTCAAGAATTACAGCATTATCGACTATTGTTTTTAATTTTTTGTTTTCTAAATCAGTAATACCCGAATCTTTATTTAGTATTTCAGTTCTTATAATGAGACTCGGTGTATGTATTTTTTTGAATTGAGCCCCATATAACAAAATCAATCCTTTTAAAATTTTTTCACTACAAAATTGAATTCGATAGGCTGTATCAGCATAGTCATTTGCTCTATAATTCCTTAAAATTCTTTTTATATCCATTAATGCCATCTTAAACCATGTGATAACATCATCGTAATTGGATATAATATTGATTTTCTCCGAGTAATTTACAATTTATTTTTAAATTTCAATTGAAAGATTAAAGTTATTTCAAGTAATCTAATAATGTTTAAAGAATGGAATTTATAAAAAATTTTACATATTTTTTATAAGTTTAAACATTTTTACGATATGATTTTAAATAATAGTGCTTAAAAGATAGTAAAATAGCTGGATTATAAGATTTTAATTGTAAAATTATTAAATGACATAAATTATTATTCCAATACTCCTTAGGTTCAGATTTTAATATAATGTTTTATTAAATATAACAAAAAAAATAAGATTAAAAGGATATCATAAAAAATTTGAATTATTTGATGAAAATTTAATTTAAAATTTTTACAAAAAGGGAAATAATTCAGGAATTTTGATCAAAATAATATTTATAACTTTATAAAGTTTCAACATAAAAAAATGTTCTTATTCCATCTTTCATCATAGGCATTTTATATACAAAGTTTACTAAATAAATTAGAGGATTTGATATTATTGAATTTATTAATTAATATGAGTGATCGTTATAAAATTGAACCGATAGAAGGAGAAATACTTAGTACTAGTGGAAGGGTTAGAATTTTTGATTTAGAAATTCCACCATATCCAAAACTTTTGCACTTAATGGATTTAAATAAAGAGATGCTTGCACAGAATAAAGTGAATGGGTATAATGTCCGATTAGCCTATATTCCTAAATTGAATAATTATGTAGCAATTTTACGGGGTGGATATGTCTGTGCTAAGACAACTTGGCTTCTTAGGAAAACCTACAATCATTTATTTTTAAGGTTTTTCAATGATCATCCATCAAAAATATTAGTTATGGAAGTATTGGGAAAAAAATCTCTTGCAAATATTCATATCGAATATTATAAGAAAAATTATGGATTTGAGGATGTTGGTTTCTTCATTTTTGATATAATGGACCTTAAGAAAGATTATAAAAATCGGTTTTTGTCAATGCAGGAAGTGAAGAATTTTTGTGAGATGTATAATTTACCGTTAATACCATCTATTGGAATCGTTGAAACTTTGGATGAGCTAAATAAGAAATTACAAGAATTACCTTCAATATTCGAGGGCGCAGTTTTAAAGAGTCTTGATGGTAAGGAACGATGGAAATATAGATTTGATCAGCATCCTGAATTATTTTCCGATAAAATTCCGAAAAAAGAAAAGAAAAAACCTTCACCCGAAACTATCATTATTAACCATTTTTTCCAAGGATATGGAGAGCCTGAACTTGGACTTGTTAGTGGAATAACTCAGGATGAGTTGAATGAATATCAGAAAAAACTTGATGAAATGAAAGCAATCATTATAGAAGATCCTAGTCAAATTGGAAAACAATCAAGTGACCTAGTCTCGTTTTTAATGGAATTAATAAAAAAACATGGAACCTTTAGTAATGAACGAATTCAATCAATAGAAAAAGCAGTAAAGAAACGAGTTGCATCTATCATAAGCAAAATAGTAAGAAAAATTAAAGCGAAATAATATTAAATATTTCATTAATAGTCCTAATATTCTAATTCAAGAATATTAATGGTTTTAAATATATATTATAAAAGGACTTTATTATTAGGAATGTTTAAAACTTACTAATAAAAATTTAGACTCTTAGAATATCACTT
>CAZYEE010000100.1:4615-12724 GCA_964646355.1 uncultured archaeon
TTTTACAAAAATTTTGAGCAGAAATTAATAAAATAACAAGATAAATTTAACTTAATTATAAAATAAATGAGAAATAATGAGAATAAATGAGTTTAAATCGTAAAAAATTCTGGATTAGAACATTATTACATTTATAAGCCTCAGAAAAATGTATAGGATATCTATAAAGAATAATAGCATAGTTATTTGAGTCTTCCGTTTGATTTTTTTGAGATTGAATAATAGTACTACAAGAATAGCCATAGTGATAATGATAATAATATCAATTATGTGATTAATTAATAATAACGGAATCATGAAAGTGATGAAAAGGAGAACTGATGCGATTTTAGTCCCTTTTTCTAGACCATATTTTGTGAAAATGGTGGATACCCCTGCTTTTTTATCGCCCTCATAATCCTTATAATCTTTAACTACGGTTCCCATCGAGAGGGCAATAAATATTAGGATTCCTATCATCAATTGTTGCATGGTCAAAATGGGAACGATAGAAAAAATACCAGCAAAATAAGAGAGAGCAGATCCACTTCCAATAAATATGGTCCCAAAAATGTATTTTCTTAATCTAGTAGGAGGTGCTGAATAGATATACCCTAAAATTATAAATAATATAATAAAAATCATAGATAATAAACTAATAAATATTCCAATAAAAATACTAACTCCTCCAAGAATAATGGAAATTATAATATATTTTTTCTTATCGATATAACCCTTGGTATATGGTCTGTCTGGATTAGAAATTCTATCTATTTCGATATCAAAAATATCATTCAATGATACACAAAACTGCCAAACGAAGAAAATAGCAATTAATCCCAGTCCTAGGGTTAAATAATTTAAGTCATAAACAGAGAAATACCATCCAAAGAACCATCCAAAGAAGTACATTACCAAAAAGGATGTAGCTCGTAATAATCTTAAGTTTTTTAGAAATGATATTATCTTTTCTTTATCCAATTCAGACACACCGCATTTAAATTATTTAATTCGTTAAAATATTGTTATTTTATTATAATCTTCAAATGGTACTATCATTAATTTATGAATTAACATTTATCAAAGTTAATTAAATCAAGCTTAATTGTAAAAGTACTTAAATTACTTAATTAATTTATTGATTAAGAAATTCTATAGGATATTAAAAAAAGAGGGAGTTAATCCTTAAAAATAAACGCATAACAAATTTTTAGGAAAAATTCATTTCCAATAGAAATCTTTTTTATCACAAATTTAAATGTGTGAAAAAAAGAATATAAAATAATATAGGTTTTGTTATTGATTTTTAGGCTTTTAATGATGTACCTTTTTCTTTAATTTTTACTTGATAATATATTAATATTAATAACGCACATACACCGATTCCAGTAAAGATTGAGATATATAGTGGGATTAGATATTGATTGGACATATATAATGTTTTTGGATTAATCTGTAAAGTAAAATTAAATGAGACACTATAATTATTAGTATTTTGTGTAAAATTCTCAACAATCTTACATTCAATGTTAATATAAAAGGTGATACTAGTAGTCTTTGAAACTGTAGATGGAGTAATATAATATTTAATAGTTTGCTGGGCTTCTGGATCTAGGTATAAAGCCATTTCACTAGAGTATTGATATAAAGTATATTTCCAATTATTAGGAAGAATTAAAATTGGTGTATAATTATATAATGTGGCATTTCCATAATTTTTGATTATTACTTCGAGAATGAAAGGTGTTTCTTCATAAATATAATCAGGTGTAGATATTTCTACTGAAATATTTTCTATAAATATACATTTCTTGATAATGATATAGGTGGAATTGGTATTATTGAATTTATCATATCCAATAAGTGTAATATTTACAGTAGTATTTTCAGGGATTAATGAAGCATTCCAATAATAGATATAATTACCTTCTTTATACCACGTGGAATTAGTTTGTCTATAAATCACATAACCGGTAGCATTTGTTTCAATTATTTGGCCTAATTGTCCATCATAAACGGGCTGAATTTGTCCATTTATATATAATTCCATTTTTTTGAATTCACTAATATTTTCATGACCTGAAATATTTATTGGAACTATAGTATTCCAGATGCCGGATTGACCGAAAGTATTATTCATTTTGGGAGAATTTATTGACACATAGGGCCCATCATGGTCGTTTTGAATATAGATTATATCAGATAATATATTTCCTGCTTTATCATAAGTTGTCAGATTAACTGGAATAGATTTTCCACTAGGGATCTTGCTGGTATCAATTGTACAGGGGCCCAAATAGGATGTATTAATTTCAAATAATGTAATATTCTCGTAATGCACGAGCATTCTTTGATATGAAATTGAATCATTGCCCCAGATGCTAATAGTAAAATTTTCACCTGAAAACCAGTAAGATTGATTGTAAATTATATGAAAATTTATGAAATTAACGTCCATTGAAACATCTTGCCCAGTAGTATTAAGTAAAACGAATATTTCGATGCGCGAATTATTTTGCTTTAAAACAAAATTAGTCAAATTCTCTGTATTTATCTCGAAATTACTGAACTGATCATATGAGGTATTAAAGATGCTATTATCAATAATATAAATGGAATTATTGGACCAATTAAAAATGCCCCAACCAGCTTGAATTATGTTATTATTAGATAAATTTATTTTAGCAGAGATTGTAATATTAATAAGCTCAATCAAGTCATAATTGATCCCAAAATCACTTAAATTAACAGATAATGGCATAGTTATGATTCCAGAAGAGCTGTTTAGAATAGATAAATAGTTTTTAGAATCATTATACCAGGTATCTCTAATTGTTGAATTTTCAATAATGGAGCCTTTTATTGATATATTTGTGATTGTTGAAAGTTCTTGACAAGGTAATTTGTTAATGTATGATATATATGGTAATTCTTTATCTAAATATAGAATTATAGTAGTTGAATTGGAATTTTGAGGCACTGAATTGTCCTTAACAGTATAATTGACAATATAATATTGAGGATTAGATTTGTTATAGTTGGGAAGGCTACTAGTATCCCATTCGAATATATTAGATTCTTCAGTAGAGGTAAAGCTCTCGATAATACTACCATTTTGGTTATAAATAGTAAGATTTACAAGCCCTATTCCACTACCATTATCAAGGCTGGATACATTAAACTTAACGACCGATGAGACCCAACTATCATTTAAGGGGGAGTAAATGTAAATATGTGGTGGAATTGTATCATTTAAATAATAGGACTGCTCAGGACTAACTGCCCAATTTCCTGCTTGATCGGAAGCATATACCTTATATTTGACAATATCACCATATCCATTATTTTTAACATAAATTGAATGAGGGATCGTGCAATTATAAGTATCATCTTTAAGATGAGTCATTGTAATATTTCTATAACCACCATATTCATCTAGATTTGAAGAATAGCTTAAAATTACATATTTTATTCCTGAATTATCATCATATACTTCTACGGTGATATTAATATCTTCATACCATTCAGGATTTTGAGGATGATGTTGGAGAAAATCTATAACAGGGGGTGTCGTATCATCTGATTTATATAATAGAAGAGCATCATAATCGGAATAATAATTTGAATGTGAATGATTTATTTGATTAATTAGAATGAAATTAGAATTTTGAAATACAAAAGTTAGTATTACAAAAATGACTAACATCAGAAATAGAATCTTGGCTAATTTATAGTTTTTAAGTTTCACTTCTCGTCCTCCTTTTTAGTTAATAATCTTCTTATGAATCCTATTAAAAATGGTATTATTAATATAAGTATAACAAAAACGAATACCCATGAATAATCAGGTACTGAAGTTTCTGTTTTAATTACTTCAAATAACTCGGAAGGATTGGAAGATTTTATCCCAGTGATTTGATATATACTAAAATTAACAACCACATAGTATTTTCCTGAGGATAGTTGACTTAAATCAATATCTCTAGCTTCCCATCTCTGAGTACTAGAATTCCATGTCAAATTACCGATAATTCCAGTAGAAATATTATTTTCAGAAAATATTTGAAACTTAAAAATTAGTGCTGAATTATTATCTGCGTATTGTTTATTACTTATATAGACTCTAATCCCATAGATATCAAGAGTATTTGTCGTAGAATCATATGAGATTTGAGGGGTAGTTATATTGAATACATGGACAACGGTAAAAGTTATATTTTTGGTGTAAATAGAACCAGCTTGGCTTGAAGTAAAATAACATCGAACTTTATATTCTCCAGGTTGTAAACCGGATACATCAATGTTAATTGCACTCCAGTAATTATCGTTCCAAGTTAATTGACCTGAAATTTGAAATGTATCATTAAATATGTAATAGGTATAATTAAGGGCATTAGTAGAATTCAAATAACCTTCAGGAGAATAGCTTGTCTGGCATGTGATATTCGTAATATTTAATAATTGTTTAAAATTACCCGCATAATTCAATATAGGATCACTAACATTAATCGAATGAACTACTGTGAAACAGTTTGAAGATGGATTGCCATAAGAATTCACACTGATATTATCAGCAAAATTTAAAACTACATAATATTCACCACTCGGTAATTTAGAGATATCAACATTATATGCATTCCAGTATGAACCATTCCATTCCAGTTCACCTGTTAATGGAGGATTTGCTGGCATTCGAGAGGTCTTATTATAGAATGAATAATTATGGGTCCTAAAAGCATTATAACCACTTAATAATTTGTATGGATAATAGCTGCTTTCAGCTGTTACTTCTGTAATATTTATAATCTGAGAGAATCCGCCTATATAATTTATCTTAAAAGTACCGAAATTGATTTTATGAATAATTTCAAAATTACTTGAATTTTGTGTTGCGCCCTCAGGCACTAAACTTGTGTTAAAGAAAATCAAAACATAATAATATCCTTCAGTATAATTTTCAAGAGATATATTAGTTGCTTCCCAGCTTGACGTGTTTGGATTATAGGTCAAATTTCCGCTTAGACCAATAAACTGGTTTGTAGAATTATAAATCTTATAAAAATGCAAATCCACCTCGGTAGAGTTTAGATAATTTATGGCAGAATAGCTACAGATTGCAATCACACCATTTATATCTAAAGTGGCAGGGCCTCTATTAAAGACAGGTTGTGGAATAGTTATTTGAATTGAATGGATAATCTCGAATGATGTGGTATTGATTGAAGAATTTGCAAGATATTCATCTGAAATATGAGAGACTGTAATAGTAACATTATATAGACCCTCTTTAAGAATTGAAACATCGACTGTAGCATTCCAGGATTCGGAAATCCAGGTAAGATCTCCAGATATTCCAGTAGAACTACCATTATTTGAATAAATTATTACATAACTTACATTTGCTTCATTCGAAATTAATATACGCCCATTGGGCCCTCCTTGATAACTTGTATTGGCCTTAACACCTAATTTTAATTCTTGAGTCATATTTCCAGTGTATTTTAGATATACATGGGTTATAGTAATGGTATGGACTACTGTGAATGTTTTCAATATGTTTCTATTGAGGTCAGAAACACTTTTATGCGAGTTAATAACAAAATAGGATAAAACGAAGTATACGCCCTCTGACAAATTAGAAACATCAATATTTAAAGCAAACCATTTCATTGTAGTAGTATTATAACTTAAATTACCACAATATGAAGTATTTGAGCCAGTTATATTATAAAAAATACACCACCTGGCTAATGTGACTCCTGAATTGTTTAAAATTGAAGTGCTATTCCTTATTTGAATATCAGTAATATTCAACTGTTGGGTAGCTTGGTTATATGTAAGATTTGCTGTTGTAATATTATATTTTCCAAGGATTACAAATCTATCCGATTCTGGGCTATAGCCTTTATCAAGCCCAGAATTGTTCTCAAAATAACATTTCACGTAATATACTCCAGGACTTAGGGATTTCCCCGTTAAATTAACTGTTGCATTCCAATTGGCATCAGAATCAGCGTCTACAAGTGCACCACTGATTCCAGTAAAACTATCATCTTTATCAAAATATATAGAATAATTGGCTTTCTCTGGAGTAGATCCAGCCGAGCCATTAAAATAAACGCCAAATATATTGGCATAGACATCCGTAATATTTAATATCATCGAATTATTATCAAAAATAATATTAGGGCGAGTAACATTTATAGTACTATCATCATTTATTTGATTTAATAAATTACAATCACCAATTACTTTTAAATTACTTTTTGAATTAATTGGAAATATAAATATCGTTAGAATGAAGATAATTAATGAACTTATGATCGTAATCTTCACTATTTTTTTTGATATTATCATAAAAAACATTCCACGCTTTTTTTAATTTAGATTTAGTTTATAAAAATAAAAAACAAGTGGTACAAAAATTTTTTCATAATTTACACTTACTTTAAATCACTACAATAATTCGAGAAAAAAGGTGTTTAAGAGGATTTGAAATATAAGATTCCACTGGATAATACATCTAACTGGCATAAGTTCGTAAATATTGAAACATAATTATAATGATTCCTCACTAAATGATTTAATGAAACATAAAAACCAGAATAATAAATAGAATGCTCCAAAGAATGCTACTGAACCTGTTAGCCAATAAATAAATACGTCAGAAGGGACTGCAAACATTAGTTCGGCATTATTAGCATTTATTAATAATATCATACGCACTATGTAAATGATAGAAAAAATGAATACCATGAAATATGATATAATAGAGGGCCTAATACCTCTGGATTTGCCTCGAATTAGGCTTAAAATAATTAATATGAACGCTAGAACTATACAGAACATATTTATTACTAGATTAATAGAATGATAAATTCCACCAAATGCAAGCTCCAAACACCAGAATACCAGAAAAATTATCAAAAAAATCGTCTGGAAAAAGTATATCATTCTCTTAGGTATATTTGCTTCGTCCATTTCATCTTGTTGTGCTTCAAACTCAGAACTTTTAGTAGAAATCAATCTGGTAAGAGATCCGATCGTGAATGCATTAAAAATTACAATTAAAAATGAATAAAACTCAGGGAGATAATTTATCCACGTATTCCATAAAGCGTCCCTTAATATAGAATAATTCCAATAGCCTTCCACAGCTACAAATACTGGTAAAATTTCCAATAGAATTACAACAATAAAAAACCAGCAGATCATCGCACCTTGACCCTTGTTTTCAGCCCAATCAGATGCAATAAATATTCTCCATGCCAACACAAAAAAACCAAATATTGCCATAATATTGGCTAAAATAGGCATTATAAAAGCTGCTACTATTAAGAATGAATTTAAAGCATAGAAAATAGTCCATCTAGGCGTTATTACCGACCGAGTTTCATGCATTATTTGAAAAGAATCGGCAAAATTGTCTTTAAATAAAATCAGAAAAATAAACCAAGGCATGGATAAGGTCAATGGCATCAAAAAATAAATCACAAAATCACGATCTAAATAAGCGAGGAACCATGATAAATATAAAGCGTGAGAAGTAATGCTATCCACATATAAGAAAATTGAGAAAAAATACACAGGTATAAGGAAAAATAAAATTACTATAAGTAATCTGAATATTCTAATGTTTTTAAATTCCATATATATTCCTCATTACTAAATCAATATGAATTTTAATGAAATAAGATTATCTTTAAATCTTAAATAATGATTTATGATAATTGACCGCTGCTTAATTTATTTAATTTGAGGATTTTAATTATTTACTAATTAATTTTGAATTGATATTATTAAAAACCTTTTATTAATATAATTATAGAAAATTATCTATTAAAATATTTTAACTCTTTTGGTATTGAATTACTATTAATAAATTAAAGTATTTATCCGATTTGAGGATATTTTTAAGACTATTCTATAAAATTTAGAAATTAAATAATTAGATTTATAGAAATATTAGCCTAATCTTAAGTCCAAATATTGGTAAATTTATTAAATTATTGAAAAATTCTGAAATATATTCATAATATATTTAAAAATACAAGTACCTAAATATTTTTCATTTATAAAGTAAAAAACAGTAAAAAAATCAACATTATTCGGTTATTAATTCCTTAAAAT
>CAZYEE010000101.1:0-12396 GCA_964646355.1 uncultured archaeon
TAATTGGAGGCTCTTCAGACATATAGAGAGGTAAAATTGGAAGTTAAATGAATAATGATGGGAGAACAATAGTATTTTAATTCTTCCTTTAATTTGTCTAATAATTCCTTTCGTAAAATTTTTAAAATTATTTAGTTCTACATTTTTGATATTTCAATTCAAAACAAGGTTTTTATTGCACTAACTAATGAACAATCTATAGGAAAACATTTGTCTATTAACGAATTTGGTCTATTAACGAATTAAGTGGTTAACAAGGCAATTGAGGTAGAATTAAATGGATTATTTGATGGAATTTATTAAATTAATGAAAAAAATATATGGTAAAACTTATTTTAAGGAGAATTGGATTCGCAAAAATGATACTCTTGAAAGAAGGGAGGTTGAAAATGATTGTGAGAATGAAAAACAAAACAGATATCTTTTGAGAGTTAAAGATCACTGTACTGAATGTAAAGATCTTTTTAAACAATTGGAAGAGGAATTAAAAAAGAAAAACAAGAAATGGATTCAAAAAATGGACTTTCCTGGATGGTGGGGTCCTTTAATATTTAAGGATAATGAGCCTGTTAAAAAAATAATGATTATAGGATATGAGCCAAATGCTCCCTTAAAGGACGAAAATGAAGATATGATACAAATCACATATGATATGGGAATTCGAGATGAAGAGTCTAATTATGTTACAGGAGATATGGAAGAGTATTTAAAATATTTCAACCTAATGGATATGATCGAAGATTTATATTTAACTGATCGGTGTAAATGTTATAATGGAGGAGATAAGAGAAAGAGGAAGGAGTGTTTTAAAAAATGTAAAGAATATTTGATAAAAGAAATAAATTTGATAAGACCTGAGCTTATAATCTTTCATGGTCCTCAGTTAGTAAATGTAAATAAAAATAATAATAATAATAATAATAACAAAAAAGAAAATAAATTTATAGAAGAATTATCCAAAAACCTTGATTATCAACCCGAAATTGTAATCACAAATCATTGTTCATATTATTTCAATTATAATCGGTTTAGTAAAGAATCAGGCAAATCTAGAGCGGCTCAAACGAGTCGGGAAGAAATATTCGACCATCTGAAGAAATTGGAATTTAAGAAAAAAAAATTTTACTGTTTAAGGTGTGGGAAAATAATTTCCGAGGATGTCTTTAAGGCGCAATATTTATGCCCTTCGTGTAATAACGATATTAAAAATAGTTTGTGAGGAATAATTAATAAAGAGAAATAGTAGCAGGAAATTATTATACAAATATTATTATATCAAATTGTGAAAGGATAGTAGTTAAGCTATTTAGAGTTGATAGAATCGGGGTTTTTGATCTATACAATTTAATGATAGGATATTTAAGAATGGTTTTTGTTGTGATAAGAAAGAGAAAATTTAGGAGATTTTTAGATCGAGTGTCCATAAAAAAAGAGAGAATTTTTTATTAATATATACAAAATCATATTTTTTTTATTTATCTGCGAATGGGCAATAAGAACTATTAATCATAGGTTAATAAAATTTAATTTTTCTTGATAGTTAGGCTAAATTCGGTATTGTAAAACGGTCAGGCTGGAGTTGGCATTATTTTAAATACTATTTATGATGATGAAATTTAAATGGTGAGAAAAAAGATTATGATAGAAGTACAAGGGCATTTGAAGCGGAAATATTCTGATATTGAATAAAGTTTCAATAGAAATAATTTAGTGTTATTATAATTATGGTAGAGAGGATAATGGTTTTAAAAATGGAATATTATCACTTTGTGAAAATGCATTAATTTTGAGGTTTTTGAAAGTATTTCTTTTTAAATTTTTAGTTTAAATTTATGAATGTGATGTCAGACAAGAGAATAAAATGAAAGTGTCATAAAAATTTTATGCCAGAGGAGATAGTTGTTGATAGGTGAAAATATAATTTAGTGAGAAAGAGGTATAATTTGAGGGATAATAAGTATAATAATTAAAGGAATAAACATACAAAATATTTTAATAATATCGATAATTAAGAACTTTAATCAAGAGTACAAATTAATTTTCAAAGACCAATAAAAATAGAGGTCAAGAATAAAAGAAGCAAGGCATTTAAGAAAAGAGAAGTTAAATAAGATAATAAAAGAAAGGAAGAAGTGAATT
This sequence comes from uncultured archaeon, assembly GCA_964646355.1. GTDB lineage: Archaea > Asgardarchaeota > Lokiarchaeia > Helarchaeales > HEL-GB-B > HEL-GB-B. The sequence continues at coordinate 2,140 of CAZYEE010000101.1, forward strand.
TTTGGAAAAGAAGGATCATCAAAGGAAAAGAAGAGCGATAAAGAGTGAGAATTAAGAAAAAGATAAGTAGGTGGTAATAATAGGATTAAATTCGAAGGATTTTTGGATATTAATGAACAGTTTTTTTGAGGAAAAAGGGTTAGTGAGGCAGCATTTAGATTCATATAATAGATTTATAAAGGAGACATTACAGGAGATAGTGAATGAGATAGGGGAGATAGATCCGGAGATACCGGGTTTTAAGGTAAGGTTAGGTAAGATATATGTGGAGAAGCCGACGATAACGGAGGCGGATGGGTCAAGGAAAACGATATATCCGATGGAGGCGAGGATAAGAAACCTAACATATTCAGGTAAGATAAAATTAGAGATGATCCCGGTAAGTATAGATGAGCAGGGTTTGGAGATGGAAGGGGAGCCGGTTCATGCATATATAGGAATGATGCCAATAATGTTAAGATCGGAGAGATGTTTATTATATGGGTTAAAAGAGGAGGATTTAATAAGACATGGAGAGGATCCGAGGGATCCTGGTGGTTATTTTATAATTAACGGATCAGAAAGGGTATTAGTAACAAGGGAGGATTTAGCGCCAAATAGGATAATATGTGAGGAATCAAGCAGCAGTCAGACTTCGACCCATGAGGCGAAGGTATTTTCGACTGCGCAGGGTTTTAGGGCGCCTGTTACATTAGAGAGGAGAAGAGATGGTGAGTTAAGGTTATCATTTCCATCAGTGCCTGGCAAGATCCCGCTGATTATAGTGTTGAGGGCATTAGGGATAGTGAAGGATAAGGACATTATGGAGCTTGTTTCGGACGATATAGAAATAAGGAAGGAGTTAATTCCGTCATTAGAAAAAGCAATTCCGTTATATGTTCCGAAGGATGAGCAAGCGACTATAGAAAATGCGTTAGATTATATAGGGAAGAGGGTAGCGGTTGGTCAGACAAAGGAATATAGATTAAGGAGAGCGGGTCAGGTATTAGATAAATATTTATTGCCGCATATAGGAAGAGATGAGAAATCGAGAATAAAGAAGGCATATTATTTAGGACAGATGGCTCAAAGATTATTAGAATTAGCATTAAATAAGAGGGAGCCTGATGATAAAGATCATTATGCAAATAAAAGGTTAAAGTTAGCTGGGGAGTTATTGACGAGTTTATTTAGAGTAGCATTTTTACAGCTAACAAGAGATATAAAGTATCAGTTAGAGAGGACTTCTGGAAGGGGTAGGCAGCCAAATATAAGGACAGCGGTGAGGGCGGATGTGATTACAGAAAGGCTTAGGCATGCATTAGCGACTGGTAATTGGGTAGGTGGCAAGACGGGAGTAAGTCAATTATTAGACAGGACAAATTACATTTCAGCGCTAAGTCATTTAAGAAGAGTGGTTTCACCATTAAGTAGGAGTCAGCCACATTTTGAGGCGAGAGATTTACATCCTACGCATTGGGGTAAGATATGTCCGGCGGAAACTCCAGAAGGTCCGAACTGTGGATTAGTGAAGAATTTAGCATTAATGGCGTATATTTCAGTGGGAACTAATGAAGAGAAAATTGAGGACCTTTTAATCAGTTTAGGTGTGGAACAAATAGAGAAATTGAAGAATCAGACATATAAGAAGGGTGCGAGAGTATTTTTGAACGGTATATTAATAGGGATTCATGTAGACCCTGAATTTTTTGTTTCACAAATCAGGCAGAAGAGGCGGAGGGGCGAGATTGATCATGAAGTGAACATAGCATATTATGAGGATACAAACGAGATACAGGTGAATTGTGATGCTGGAAGAGCAAGAAGACCGCTTATAATAGTGGAAAATGGTGTACCCAAGTTAACGGATGAGCATATAGAAAAGTTGAAAAATAAGGAATGGACATGGAGTGATTTAATTAGAAATGGTATTGTGGAATATTTAGATGCTGAGGAAGAGGAGAATACGTTAATAGCAATGACGTTAAAAGATATTACTCAGCAGACGACGCATCTAGAGATAGCTCCGTCCACAATTTTAGGGATAACAGCAGCCATTATACCGTTTCCAGAGCATAATCAGTCTCCGAGGAATACATATGAGGCGGGAATGGCGAAACAGGCATTAGGGCTTTATTGTGCCAATTATAAATTAAGAGTAGATACGAGAGGGCACTTATTACATTATCCTCAGATTCCGCTTGTTAAAACAAAAGCGATGGATGCAATAGGATTTGATCATAGGCCGGCGGGTCAGAATTTTATAGTAGGTGTGATTTCATTTCAAGGATATAATATAGAGGATGCATTAATTATAAATAAAGCATCGATAGAGAGAGGGCTTGCCAGGTCTTCATCATTTAGATGTTATGAGGCGGAGGAAAGGAAGTATCCTGGTGGTCAGGAGGATTATTTTGAGATACCTGAGAGATCTGTGAGAGGATATAGAGCAGCTGATTCATATAGGCATTTAGGTGAGGATGGTATAATCGAGCCGGAAGTTGAGATAAGCGGTGGTGAGGTAATAATTGGAAGGACGAGCCCGCCTAGATTTTTAGAAGAGTATAGAGAATTTGATATGCCTGCACCTACAAGAAGAGAAACTTCAATTAATATGAGGCATGGAGAAAAGGGAATAGTAGATAGAGTAATTCTTACAGAGACAGTAGATGGTAATAGGCTGGTCAAGGTAAAAGTAAGAGACCAGAGGATTCCAGAGCTTGGAGATAAATTTGCATCAAGACATGGACAAAAAGGGATAATTGGTTTGATAGTGCCCCAGGAGGATATGCCGTTTACCGAAGATGGTGTGGTTCCGGATTTAATAATAAATCCACATGCTATTCCATCGCGTATGACATTGGGACAGGTGATAGAATCGATTGCTGGGAAAGTTGGTGCCCTCAAAGGGGAGCAGATAGACGGAACTGCATTTTCAGAAAAATCGGAGCAATTATATGAAGAATTGCAGAAGTTGGGCTTTAAATATGATGGTAGAGAGGTAATGTATAATGGTGTAACTGGAGAAAAATATCAAGCGGACATATTTATTGGGTGTGTATATTATCAGAAATTGCATCATATGGTGGCGGATAAAATCCATGCTAGAGCCAGAGGTCCAGTTCAAATATTAACGAGACAACCTACAGAGGGTAGAGCACGAGAAGGTGGTTTAAGGTTTGGAGAAATGGAAAGAGATTGTTTGGTGGGGCATGGAGCAGCAATATTATTGAAAGAGAGATTACTGGATGAGTCAGATAAATGTCAGGTATATGTTTGCGAGGAATGTGGTATGCTGGCAGTTTATGATAGAAACAGAGACAGGTATTATTGTCCAAGCTGCGGAGAAAAAACTACAATATCACAAATTACGATTTCATATGCATTTAAATTACTATTGCAAGAATTAATGAGTTTAAATATATTTCCAAGGTTAATTTTGACCGAAAGGGCATAAACAAGCATAATGAATAAATAAGTATAATAAAAGCACAAAAATAAAGTTTTTAACCAAAAAAAATTTATTTTTTTTAAGAAACAATTTTACAAGGTAATACATTTTTGAAGTTAGGATTTGTTATAGTTATTTTTTAATAATTTTAATTATAAAAAATTTTGACGAATATTCCTAGAAAAGGAGGTTATGTATAGGTTGTCAAAGCAGATATGGATCGAGAAATACAGGCCACGAAAATGATAATCAAAAGATTATCATCGTGAACGCTGTCGGAAATAATAAATCAGAAGGAGATCGTAGATAGACTAAAGAAGTTTGTGGAGGAGAAATCTATGCCACATTTAATTTTTTCAGGCCCACCGGGTACTGGTAAAACAACAGCAGCATTAGCATTAGCGAGGGATTTACTTGGTAAAATAAATAGGGATGTAATTTTGGAACTCAATGCCTCAGATGATAGAGGAATAAATGTAGTTAGGAACCAAATAAAGCAATTTGCTAATAAAAAAGGATTAAGAGATGTACCATTTAAGATTATGTTATTAGACGAATCAGATAGTATGACACGGGAAGCGCAAAATGCACTTAGGCGGACCATGGAAAGATATACAAACAGTTGTAGGTTTATTTTAATCTGTAATTATTCTTCAAGGATAATTGAGCCGATTCAGTCAAGATGCGCGATTTTTAGATTTTCTCCTCTAAAGAATGAGGATATAGAATATCAATTGAGAATTATTGCAGAAAAAGAAGGGCTCCAGCTTTATGAAGATGGGTTAGAAGCCATTTTATATCTTGCGAAAGGGGATATGAGATCAGCCATAAATATATTACAGGCTGCGGCTTCTCTTGATAAGACGATTGATCAAGATTCTGTTTACAAGGTAGCCGGGACTGCTCATCCAAAGGAGATTCGGGAAATTCTTAAATTAGCCCTAGATGGAAAATTTATAGTAGCAAGAGACCGATTAATAAAACTTACTAGAGAGATGGGATTATCGGGGCTGGATATAGTAAGACAAATTCATACGGAGCTTTTTAACATAGAAGGATTATCTGATAAAAAAAGAATAGAACTGGCTGATAAAATTGGTGAAATAAATTTTCGTTTAATTGAAGGTGGAGATGAAGAGATACAATTAAGTGCGTTATTAGCATATTTTTCAAAAAGTTCATGAAGGGTAGATGGTAGATGCTTCCTATAGGAAAAGTTCCAAACAATATTTTGAAGGACGTAGTTTTTAAGTATTTAGGGGTGAAAAGTGAAAATGTTATTGATGGTCCGCACGTGGCGGGAGATTCGGCTATAATAAAAGTCGGAAACCGAAATTATATCGCGTTAAAGACGGACCCAATAACAGGTGCTGTAAAGAACATAGGAAGACATGCGATAATCATTAATTCAAATGATATTATTTCAAGGGGTGCTATACCCAAATATTTTATGGCGACGATTCTACTTCCACCTAAAAGTAGTATAGATGATTTAAAAGAAATCTGTATGGATTTACATAATGCATCGCTTGAGTTAAATATTTCTATTATTGGTGGACATTCAGAAGTAACTGATGTAGTAAGTAGTCCAGTAATAATAGGGCAGATGATTGGAGAGATTGATGAAGATAATTTATTGGATGCGCGAAATATTGATGTAGGAGACCAAATTATATTAACAAAAAGCGTGGGGATTGAGGGTTGTTCAATCATAGCGCATGATCATTATAATCTTATTGAAAATTTAATTGAGGAAGATATGATAAAGAAGGCGAAAAACCTTATAGACCAGATAAGCGTTTATGAAGAGGGGCTTATAGCAAGGAAAATAGGGGGAGTAAAATTTATGCATGATCCAACGGAAGGTGGGCTAATTGGGGGTCTTATTGAATTATGCGAATTTATTAATAAAGGATTTATAATTTATGAAGATAAAATTCCAATATACCCTGAAGTTGAAATGATTTGTAAAGCCCTTGAAATTGATCCACTTCGGTTGTTGGGGAGTGGTGCTCTGATAATAATATGTGAGAGAGACAGTAGTAAAGAATTAATAGATAAAATTAAGACTAAAAATGTTAATGCAGATATTATTGGTGAAATTATTGGATCGAAATTCAAGATTGTTAAGAAAAATGGAAATACTTTAGAATTAAGTAATGAAACATATGAAGAATTATGGCGGAAAGTTTAATTTTAATTTAGTTTTTCAATTTTTATTTTAATCGGTAAAAATGTATGTTCACTATCGAGAATTAATTGAAAATTTATCATTTAAATAATGTGTAATCAATAACATGCTTTTTAATTAAATTCATTACTTTTTCAATACTCTCTCTATTCTAATATAAAAATAAAATTGGGAGTAATATTGTATAAGCTAATACATAACCAAATTAAAAGTAATCAAACTAAAGGATTTAGGGCATTCAAGTTTAGGTCAAGAATGGACATAAATTTGAATTATGAATTGAATAATTCATTGAACATATATAATGAATGATTAATATGGTTTATATGATTTATAATTTCAAAAATAGTAAAAGATAAAGATTTTTTAAAAAAAATTAAGACCAAATAAATCTATCTACAGAAAAATTGAAAGGATAAAAATGCTTTTAGAAAAAAATGAGGAAGAGAAATTTCAGATAGAAGATATCTTCTCATCTAAAGGAAGAGTAAAGATAATAAAACTGCTAGCCAAGGAAAATGAGTTAAATATTAGTGAGATAATAAAAAGAACTAATCTAAACCATAATATTACCTCAAAACATCTAAAAATACTTACGGAAGCAAACATTTTACAGGAGAAAATTTATGGGCGTATAAAAATATATAGATTCAGAATTGAAGATTTTAAAGTAAAAGCAATAAAGAATTTGATAGATATATGGGAAGACTATTAATTAGATAAATTTAGTTGAAGTATCTCTTGTTCTAATTAGTTATTTTATTCAATATATTTATTTCAATGTGTTTATTTCAATAAGGATAATTGTATTAATTTTGTTATTTTTTATCAAGTGCCCAATTTTTTAGTCTTAGAATTTTGACAAAAATCTTGACTCGTTAGGGTTTTTGCGAATTGAGGTGTTTAAATAGTATTTGCTAGAAAAAATTGGCAAATAAAATTAGGTATTTATAAAAGGGCACGATTGAGGCATAAAAAATGGACGAGCCAATACAAAGAATAAAAACATTTCTTAATAGCATAAAATCCATAACTGGAGTAGAGAATGTGGTATTAACACAGAGAGATGGACAGCCAATAGAATCTTCAGGTGTCTGGCTATCGAAAAACGAGATTTTTGGTGTGTGTTCAATAGTAAGCGCAGTTTTTAATGTGGCAGAGCAGTTACACGGAAATAGACTAAATTATATGTTAATTGACGGGGAAAGAGCGAAAATATTGATCGCTCCAATCAATTTAGGGTTAGGGAATGATAGAAAATTTTGTATTCAGAATAAATCGGAGTATTTTTTAACAGTTACCGCAAGAATAAGAGTAAATTTAGGTGCGATTATGATTTCAATGAGAGATACCTTGCTTAAAATTGCAAAAACAATAAATGATTCGGGTGAAAACTTTAAGCCACCACTTAGATCTTATGATGAAAATGAATTGAAACGGATCTTAGCCAGTTTTAATTTAAAGGATGATGATGATATGATGGAGAATGTAGATTTAAGCAATATAAATATTGATGAGCAATTATCCAATAAGATTCGAGATTGCATTTTTGATTTTTATAGAAATGTTCCAGGCGTTAAGCTTGCAAGTATAGCGTTGAATGGAGGTTATCCGTTATTAAACGTTTCATTAGATATGAAAGATATAGAAGCAGAGGGTGCGTTAAGCTATTCATTGTACGATACCAGTAAGAGAATCATAAATACTTTGAAGAAGACACCCATTAATAATGTTTTATGTGAATGCATTGACTATTCTCATTTTATTTATGGTATAAAATATGGAATATTCAGCACATACATTTCCAGCACTCAAAAAAGGCTTGGATTATTGCGGCTGTTAATACCACAATATGTGAATTTGCTTTCAGACTATATGAAAACTGCAAAAAAAGTGGAAACGCCAATACTGGAAGTGAAGGACATTTTCAACAATTTATTAGAATAAACCCAGGAAGTGAATCGATGGAATCAAGTTATTCATTAAAGGATCTGATAAATATTTTGAATAAGGAGAATTTTTCTAAAATGCTCAGAATTTTATTAAATAGGATACCAATTTTCATTATTGGACCTGAACCATTACAAGTGGATAGAATTGTAAATAGCATTGTGAAATTAGTGCCACATAGACATGAAATAGTATATTGGAATGATTTCATAGAGGATTATGAGCTTGAAAATCTATATTCAGAAGAGGAGTCTGATTATAATGTTAAAAGATTGATAATCTCATCATTATCAAATGCAACTCCTCATGCTTTGAGAAAAATTGTAAAATTTAGAGGTTGGGTATTGGGATATTATCTTAAAAATGGAAATTTTGATAATGTGCTGGAAGATTTAAAAAGCAACATCCCCCAAGCACTTTTTATTTTACTAAAAGAACCTGGAATTGAGATGATAGCTCATGGTTTTGATTTTAACGGCATGAAACTTGATTTTGAAAAGAATATAATCCATAAGTCAATTATTGAAACGGAAGTAGCTTTAGAGAAAATGAATAGAGTTTTGAGAAAAAAAGTCAAATCAAAAAACATCCCATCGACTCAATTATTAGATGCAATATTAAATTTTGATTCTGAAGAGGCTAAAATTAGACAAAATATTTACAATCAAAAAATAGAAGAATTTGTACAAGCCAGCTTAAGAGCGTTAGCCATTTTATCACGTATTGAATTACTACAAGAACTGGGATTTAATATTCAAATTTCAGAGAAGACGCTATTTAAAACAATTGATTATTACGAGGTAGATCATGAACGTTTAATTGAATTTTTGAAATATGAATATGGAATAGATTTTTCAAAATGTATAGGTACAGGAATTAAAATAGCCATAGGAGATGTAATAGAATCTAAATGGGGTTAAGGAAGGATGATATAAATGATAATAGATCATGGAAAACGTCTTTTAATGTTAAAATTTGTTTGGTGGGGCCCTGCAATGTCGGGGAAATCGACCACCGTGAAATATTTATTCAAGAAATATAATCGGTTGGAAGAACTGAAGTCAATTGAAACAACAACAGGGAGGACTCTATTTTTTGATTATGGAGATTTAATATTTACTAAGGGCTCCTGGACAATAAAGATAAGTATTTGGACTTGCACTGGCCAAAATTTTTATTCAGAAACCAGGCCAACTGTTCTAAACGGAGCTGATGGATTAATTTTCATAGCTGATGCCCAAAAATCATTATTAAATGATAATATCGAAAGCTGGAATGAACTTAAAGGACTATTAAACGATAAAATATCAAAAATTCCGCTGATAATTTGCCTGAATAAAATCGATTTAGAAGATAATGATGGAGTAATTACGGTAGAAGAGCTTAAAAAACATTTGAAAGTTGATAATAGGATTCCTATAATACCTACAATTGCTACACAAGGATATAATGTTTTTGAATCATTTTCAGAACTATTAAATAAAGTTAAACTTGGTTAATTATCTATAACTGATTAAAATTAGTGATATTCATGGTGAATAAGAGAACTTATCTAAAATTTAAATTGATACCAAGAGTCCTTCTAATATATTTTTTATTCTTTAATGTGTTAAATGGTTATTATATAAATCAAGAATTTGTATTTAAAACAAGTCTATTAAGTAATAAATATTCAATTTCAAATTCTGATACATTACCCTGGGGAGACGTGCAGATTTTTAGCGTTATTTTAAATAAAACAGATATTATAATTGGAGAACCTATTCTAATTAATGCATCTTATCGAATACTTTTAACGGAAAATTGGAGTGTCTATCATATACTTTTTGGGATTAGAAGTGAATTTAGCTTTTTAGGAAAGTCTATGCCAAGAACCACTGGGAATTTAGTTGAAATCTCAGAAACTTTTTATTTTGAACCATATTCTATTAATTATGGTGAAAGTTATTACGGATATTTAGAAATTGTTGTTTATGATGTGAATAATCCTGGAAATAAAGCGACTATAACCAAAACAAATAATTATAGCATTCGATTTGAAAAAGCACCAATTAATAGTGAAATAATTTATCAATTTCCTAAAATTATTTTTTCTTTTGATAATGTTAATATGACTTTTAAATTTACAAATGCAGTAAATAATACATATGTATTTTCGAATCAGGAGATTACGTTCAGACTTTCAGGGATTAACATACTTTATTATCATGAAACAACTGATGAAAATGGTATAGCAAACTTGGTTTTAAATACCAGTTTAATGAAGACAGACATATGCACACTTACTATTATTATCAATGAAACGGAGGTATATCAAGCATTTCAAACTTACTATGTTCTAGATATATTAAATGAAACAGAGGAATTTTATTTCTCATTTGAGAATAAAACTAATTTATATACAAATATCGGTCTTAATGATTCAAATTCTTTAGTTAATTTAAAAATTTATTGTGGATTTGATGCAAAAGTCTATTTAAATGATTCAGGAAAACTTATTGAGTTATCTAATAAATCTGGAAACTATTATTATGAACAATTTTCTACGCCAAATAGGGCTGGTTTCTATAAAATTAATTTAATAGCCGTACCTAATTTACCGGGGAATAACCTATCATTAAGTAAAAGTTATGAAATTAAAAGAAGGCCTATAAATATTAATTATAACATAAGCCGCGATTCTTAT
>CAZYEE010000102.1:0-12365 GCA_964646355.1 uncultured archaeon
TTTATTTTCATCAAGCATATGCACAAATCGCATCGAAATCTTTGGATTATTCATTTTAGCTATTTCATCTACATTAGAAATTAGTTTAATTCTGAGGGTTTCAGCATTTTTCAAAAAGAATTCAAATTCATTTCCATAAATCGCCCATTTTAGTGCCTCATTCTTGAACATTTTTAGTAATAGGTCATTTGTTCGTTTACTCACAATGAGTTTATCTTCTTCACCTTCCCTTAATTTCTCCATATATACAAGCGGATAGCCATATTTTCTTCTTACTTTGAAATCCCTATCGATATTTACTACAATTATATGTTCCTCTCCATCGGCCCCTAAATGGGGACATTTTAATGCAAATTGCCAAAGCCCGCCCTTACCTTCTTTAAATTCAGTTGGTTTAAAGCTTATTACAATTTTATTATTACAAACTGGACAAATTTCCGGAATTTCGACTAATTTTAATTCCAAATTAGATCATCATCTATAATTAGTGGAAGCTATTGATACGAATTTTCTGGTTAATTATATTTAAAAATTGGTAATATAAGAATATTATTTTTCCAAAATATGATAAATTGAACATTTTAAATAATATATCGAATGTAAATGTTATTTTTTTAATGAAAAAATAATTTCCGCCATTTTTACAAAAACGTTATTGATATTTTGTTTACTGATTGATGAAGTCCTCATAAAATGATGAAACTTAAATTTTTCAACGTATTCCTGTATCAAATTTTCATCGGTATCTTCATCTAAATCAGCTTTTGTTCCGATTAATATTTTTGCTACATTCTCAGATTTGCAATATGGAGCAAGTTCAACCCAGTCAGGTATAGTCAATAGAGTTTCATAATCTGATAGATCAAAACAAAATAAAGCGCCATCACTTCCTTGACTAAATTTATCAAATACACCCATTTTCTTAAATTGTGGTTGTCCACCAAAATCCCAGACTTGGAAAATGATGTTTTCATCTTCATACTCGACTTGAATTTCATGAAATTGAACGCCAATTGTCATTTGAACCGTTCTTAAATCCATTACATTTTTTCTAATCACTTCAAGCAATGTCGTTTTACCAATTCCTCCTTCGCCAAGTACTACAATTTTATACATTGAAATAGCTCCATTTTTTTGTATTATGATTTCTGATCTAATTATTCCTTTTTTTTCGATATCTAAATCTTTAAATATTTATCTAATACTTGCAAATAATTTAAAAATCCATAGAAATTCTCAATATCTATAACATTTTTTTGAATATCTCTAATTTTGAATAACTTGGATTATGAAAAATCCATTAAACGACTTATATGAACATTATAAAATTTTTTGATAATTAATTACTTACTTTTTTAAAAACAATTATATAAGTTCAACTGTTAAATTTAAAGATTTTCTAAATATTTAATATATTTTTATAGTATTGAAGTAGTCCTAAAATTCATCTAATTTTCTAATTAAAAAACAAAAAGATTTCTATCAATTATATTATATGATAAATATTTCAATATTTATTTATAAACTATGTTTACTCAAATTTATGATTAAATAATATTAAATTGTTTGTGAAATTAATCTTTTTCATTATTATTAATAAAAATTTTGATCTAAATTCGATGAGATTTCTAATTTTAATAATTTTCAATAAATTTGAAGGAAAAAATTTGAATAACATATTTATATTTGATACTATTTAAATTTAAAAAGCAATATTAATTAATATAAAAATCATTTAAAAATGGAAAATTAGGGTATATTAAAATGTCTAAAAGAAAATCTTCAAAAAAAACATCTAAACCAGCTGTTAAATCTAAGACCCCAGAAGCAGCACAAATAATGGATGTATCTGAAATCGAGGGAATTGGAAAAAAATATGCTAGGGCTCTTTACAGAGCGGGGATTAAATCAACTGAAGATCTACGTAAGAATTCCCTTGTTGAAATTGTTGAAGCCACGAATTTGAGTCCTAAAAGGGTATATCGTTGGCAATGTATTGCTGATCTCTTCAGAGTAAGAAGAGCAGCTCAAGAATGGACTGAATTACTCTATGAAATTGGTATTGAAACTGTTAAAGAGCTAAGTAAACAAAATGCAAAAGATTTACATGCAAAAATTGAAAGAATGCATAAAGTTTTAAAGAGGAAACCCGGCTGGAGAGGTGATGTTAAAAAAATTCCCTCCCTAAGTGACGTTCAAAAAATGATCGATAGCGCTAAAGAACTTATCGCAGCAGGCAAGGATGAAACAGAGAAGGATGTAAAGGATAGAATAAAAGTTACCTCTAAAACTCCAGCTAAAGGTCAAATTAGCGATATAATAAATATTGAAGGTATTGGTAAAGAAATTGCAAAAACTTTAAATGAAGTGGGTATTGAAAATACCGAACAATTAAGAAAAGCCCCACTTGTTGAATTGGTTGAGGTTACTGGTTTAAGTCCGAAACGATTATACAAATGGATCTGTATGGCAGATCTGTTTAGAGTAGAAGGTGTTGATGAAGAATATTCCGATTTATTGTTTTTTGCAGGAATTGATACCGTCAAGGAATTATCCAGACAAAGAATTGCTGATTTAACAAGACGAATTAGAAGAGCTGCATTAAAAGCTAAAGAGAAAGGTGGTTGGGCAGGAGATGTAAAAAAGATCCCTGGGGAAACTACAATTAGAAAATGGATTAAAAGCGCAAAAGAATTGGTTAAAAAAACTTAAGAAAAATATTTTTTTAGATCTTATTTTTTATTATTCTTTATTTATTTTTATTATTTTTATTGCATTTATTTTTATTAATAAGGCATAAACTCTTGGGCTTTTAGATTTAAATTCCTAAATGAATTTGTAATATATGTTAATATAATATCATATTCTAAATCTTTTGTATAGATTAAATGTCCTCCACATTTTTTAACACAATCTGAGGCACCAAAATTTTTAATAGGAAGGTAAAAGGATTCAGATTGATTTTTAAGCATTTGTAAAAGGCTACATTCCATTTTATCATCGCAACATCCATAAAAAGAACTTATAATTTCAGTATAATCATCAGCCAACAAGTAATCGATGTGCCAATGTAATTTTTTCTTCTTTTTATAATGTCGTTTTAGCCTATTTTCAATAGATGTGGATGAGGCATTTCCTAGTGCAGAACCAACATATAGATATATTCCTTTTGGAAAAAAGAAAGTCCCAAATTTGCCAATAGAAATCTCAGAGTCTTTAATTTTCTTGATAATTATAACGTAAACTCCCCGCATTTACTAGAAAACCTCTTCTAGCCATAAAATGGGATATCAAAGGATCTATCACCAATCTTTTTTAAATCTGGGCTTTTTGCAAGCATACAGGCTCTGTTCAAAATAAGGTTTGCATACATATGGGCATTATATATTTTTTTAATACTTCTATAAAATTCATTTTTTGTTAAGCCATCAAAAAATATTCTCTCTGAGAGTGCCCATGCATCCGGATAATCTTTAGGACTTCTTATATTATAATCGACTTGCATTAAGTACATTTTATCTATGAAATTATTAATGAAGTCCTGAACTACTTTTTTATCGCTTTTTAGTGCTTTAATATGAATTGGACTTATTTTTGTTGAACATAAAATAACAACAAAATCCTTGCCTTTTGGCACAAATACTTGCATTCTTACTGGTCTCGGATGATTATAAGGATAATCTATATCAAAGACAAATAAGTTCCGCTTAGAAATCTCATCTTCTTTATGTTTTATTCGGAAAATACCTTCATCTTCACACCAATTTCTTATTGTTTCCTCGATATTATTATAATTATAAATGGCAATCACCACATATCTTCTAAATTTTTGTGTATTTATTAAACAAATTTTCAAATAATTTAATAAGCAAAATCTTTAATTTATTTTTTAAGTATTACTAATAGGTTATTAATCTTAAATTATAAATATCAGCTAAAATTATAAGATTTATTATTTAATACTAAGGTGTGAATACATTGGAAAATATTGTTAATGAATTAAAGCAAATAAATCCTACTATCGGTGCTGTGACTATATATAATTGGCAGCAGAATCAGATTATATATCAATCACCAGAATGGGATATAGTCCAGGATCTTGGCACCATTTTGACTACTTGGACGGAAGGTGGTCCTTCTATTATGGTCCAAGGAATTAAATACTCAACTCTCCAATGTACTCCAGAGAGATTGGTCTGTCAGAATCTCCAAGGTCAAGGTGCTATAGTTGGTGCAAATTATCAGAATACTATAATAATTATTGCATGGGTATCCGCAGATGGCCCTCCGGGCGATGCCTATAGGGATTTAACAAGAGCTCTAGACAAAATAAAACAAGCTTCAGGCCTTTAAAGAGATTAAACCCTACTCAACAAAATTAAACCAAAATTAAACCAAAATTAAACCACCTATTTTATTTTTACCATCAATTTTTCCATACCAATTTCGGAAAGTTTATTTAATGCTAATTCTTTGAATTTTTTTGCATCTTTTTCACCTAATTTTCTCTTGAGGAGCGAAAGCCAAGCCAAGCATAACCCCTCAATTCTGATATCTTTTAATTTTTTTGCCTCGGTTAAAGATTTTTCGAGAATTTTTTTCGCCTCCAATTCTTTATCCTCTATGTGAATCAATGAAGCGCCAATCCACAAACTCGATTCGACGATACCCTCATTGTTTTTCTTTACTTCATATAAGGCTCTGGCTTTTTCAAATTCAGCTATAGCTTTTTCCCAGTTTTTTAATTCAAAATCAATTTTACCCAATAAAAAATAACAGTCTGCAAGAGAATTAGTATCTGACGATTTTTTCAACCAATTTAATGCTTTATGAACAAATGATCGGGCATCATTATAATTCTCATTATGATAATATAATAACGCAAGGTCCAAATACGTTCTTCCCTCTCCTAATTTATCTCCATCCTTTTTATATAATTTAATTGCTCGATTATAACATTCTAAAGCTGCTGAAAAATTGTTTTCTTTATCATAGATGGAGCCCATATCTGCACAAATATCTGCCTCTATTTTCCTGCATTGGTTATAAAGATTTTTTTCTTTTATTATTCTTTCAGCTTCTTTATAATATTTCAAAGCAAGTTTATTTTTATTCATTTTATAGTTTATTGCTCCA
This sequence comes from uncultured archaeon, assembly GCA_964646355.1. GTDB lineage: Archaea > Asgardarchaeota > Lokiarchaeia > Helarchaeales > HEL-GB-B > HEL-GB-B. Next base: position 5,137 of record CAZYEE010000102.1, read on the forward strand.
ATATATGCTAACCCTTCTATTACTTTAATTGGTTGCTTGGTTTTGTCGAAAATAATAACCGCTTCTTTCATTGTTTTAATTCCTTCAGTCATATTACCATCTAATAAATATGCAAAAGCCAAACTCTGCAAAATATCAGCTTTAATTTTGATTTTACCATATTTCTCAGCTAAATCAGCTGCTTTCTTAAAATTCTTTATCGCCTTTTTTGTGTCTCCTTTTTTATACGATTCAACTGCTTTTGAATAAGGATCACTCATTTTAATAAACTCATAATTTTAGATATCTATTAACAAACCTAAGAAAAAATTTATTATTAAAATTTGTTTATATTTAGTGATAAATTAGAAGCTCGATTTATGACTATAAAAATATGAGATGAGTGTTAATGAATCTATACGAAAAAATTAGAAATGTGCCGGACTGGCCAGTTAAAGGAATCCAATTTAAAGATATTACTACACTATGTCAAGATGCAGCAGCATTTAAAGAAGCAATTGACATAATGAAAGATCATTACAAGGATATGGGAATTGATAAGATTGTTGCGATGGAAGCACGTGGCTATGTTTTTGGTGCTCCGTTAGCCTACTTGATTGGTGCTGGCTTTGTCCTTTTGAGGAAACCTGGTAAATTACCTTATAAAACAATCGAAGAGGAATATGAAAAAGAATATGGGAAAGATAAAATAACCTGTCATATAGACGCAATAAATCCCGGTGAAAAAATTTTAGTTCTTGATGATTTACTTGCAACTGGTGGGACAGCTCTGGCTGCAGCACGTTTGGTCGAAAAAATGAAAGGTAAAGTAGTTGAATGTGGATTCTTAATTGAATTAACGGGTAGTTTACATGGACGGGAATTTCTAGAAAAAAATGGTTATAAAGTATGGAGCATTTTGCAGATAGAAGTTGAAGAATAATTGAAGTTCTTAAAGTTGATCCTCCTGTTTTTTATTATTTAATTTTTTAATTTAATTACCAGATCTCTAAAAATAAAATATGAAATCGGAGCAATTGTGAAATATAATTAGAAAAGTACTTATTTTCATACTTAATTTTATAAATAGAATTTAGAATCAAGTATAATTATTTGGAATATTTATGATAAAATATTATATAATTGAGTAAAAAATAGAAGGATTATAAAATTTATATTAAAGCTGTTTTTAATAAATCCTTACAAGGACAATTTCTTTCTGTTGGAATTTTTGGGATCAGATTTTCGAGCAGTTTTTTTAGATTCTCAGCATTTTTGGACATAACCGAAAGAATTTCCTCAATTGATACACTATATTTCTTTACTGGGCCACCACATTTCGGACATTTTTCTGCATATTCAACCACACCGCAATTTGGGCATGCTCCTGCCCAGACATCGTAATCAGTTATTGTTGCTATTGAAACATAACATAATTCTAATTCTCGTGCCAATACAACTTCCGGATAGACTGTCATACCTATTATATCGCCACCCCACTGTCTAAACATTTTCGATTCAGCCATCGTAGAAAACCTGGGCCCTTCAATACAAATATACGTGCCTTTCTCGTGGACTTTGATTCCAAGTGCTTTTGCCTCCTCATAACATAATTTTCTTAATTCAGGGCAAAACGGCTCCGCAGTACTAATATGACACACTTGACCCCCATCATAAAAGGTATCTAGTCTTTTTTTAGTTCTATCAATGAATTGATCGGTGATAACAAAATCACCAGTATCAAAGCCAAGTCTAAGACTTCCAACTGCTCCCGGACCTATTACTCTAGTTACACCTAATTCTTTTAAAGCCCATAAATTAGCTCTACTGGGCACTTTATGGGGCGGGATTCTATGTCCTTTTCCATGTCTGGGAATAAAAGCAATTTTTCTTCCTTTAAAAATACCAACAGTAATTAAATCACTTGTCTGCCCATAAGGAGTATATACTTTGATATCTTTTGCGTCCTCCAGCATTTCAGGATCGTAAACACCAGTCCCTCCAATAATTCCTATCTCTGCAGTTTCATCTTTTCTTAAACTCATCATATCGCACCTATGAATTTAATTTAATTATGATTTGATTTTATTATCAAAATTGTTCAAAAAATTAAATAAACTCTTCTATTGAATATTTTTCAAAATTAGCAAAAAATAGGTTAGTTTGCATTGATTATATTTTGCAAACCATAATAAATAATTTTATGAAATGAAGAATTACGTTTAAAATTGTCCACGAATATATTAAATAAAAATTTAGGTAATTTCATTATAAAATGTTTCATATAGATCTTTCTAAGAATATTTTTCAAAATTTTTGGCTCTAATTCGCTCACCTTAAAATCGACATTCATCCAATCTAGTGCCCAATTCTCCAGTTCAGTAGGTGGACTAAATTGATTCCTATTTACTACATAATTATATAATTCAGTCCCTGGAAATGGTACGAAGATTTTAACTAGCAAATTATCAGGCATACATTGAAAAATAAATTTTTCAGTTAACATCACATCCTTCTCGGTTTCATTTGGAAGTCCAATAATAAAAGAGGCTGAATTTTTTATTTTTAGTTGTTTGCATAATTTAATTGCATCATATGCTTGTGCTAAATTAATATCCTTCTTAATAAATTTTAACATTCGAGGCGATCCAGATTCAATTCCAAAATAAATTTGATCGCAACCTCCAAATTTTAAATATCTTGCTAATTCGTTTGAAATTAAATCAACACGACAATCTATTCCGAAATTTATATCCAATTTATTATTATATATCTTCTTGCAGATTTCAATGGCTCTCTTTTTGTTTACCACAAAGTTATCATCTCTAATATTTATTCTGGTTATATTATATTTCTCTTTTAAAAATGAAATTTCCTCAACAACCCTATCGGCGCTTTTATATCTCCAACGCCTTTTATTGAATACTGTATTATAACAAAATGCGCATCTAAAAGGGCATCCTCTAGAAGTCTGAATCGAAAAAAATTCTGAAGAGCTACTTTCCCATCCCCTCATTGTATTTAGATATTTTTCTCCATCAATCAGATCCCAAGCAGGAAAAGGTAATGAATCCAGATCTTCAATAAAATCACGGGGTTTATTTTTTATAATTTTTTGATGTCCATTACTATTCTTCTTCCAAACAACTCCTTTAACATCTTCAATAGTCTTATTGGACTCAATATTATTTGCTAATTCCAGCAGCGTTTCCTCTCCTTCTCCTACAACTACAATATCAATTCTTGGATCTTTTACCGTTTGTTCAGGCAGTAATGACGCATGAATCCCACCCCAAACTACAGGAATACCTCTTTCATGAAAAATTTCGGATATTTTCAATGCATCCTTTATCATTATTCCTGTAAAAGATGTAATTCCCACTAAATCAGGTTCAAACTTTAAGCATTGTTTAAGACCATTATTTTCTACATTATGATCAAATATCTTTACTTTATGTCCATTCTCTCTTAGAATAGCAGCTAAACTCAATAAACCTAATGGAGCAGCAGCTGCTATTGTAATACCCTTGCTATAATTTCGAGTCATTGGATTGACTAATAAAATTCTCATAAAAACCGCTAATTTCTAATGAAATTAAAATTATTAATTTTTCTGATTAAATTTTTCATATGAATTCATTTACCTATATACAATTTTCTGAAATTTAAGAAATTTAGAAATCAATGGATTTATTTTTATATTTTTTTAATTTGAATAAATAATGAAGATTCTTATTACATTAAATCTATAATAATAAAATTTACTAATAGATTTCGTCATTATTAAAGTAGATCAGTAAAAACACCTTAAAATAATTGACTAAATATTTTTATAATGGTATTTCTATATTGAATAATTGATGATTTTAATTTCTATAATTGCAAATAGATGGCTTAAACAAGCAGAAGCGGATTTAAGAGCATCAAAAAATAGCTGTGAAACAAAAAATTTTGAATGGAGCTGTTTTCAAGCACAATAGGCAGCTGAAAAAGCTCTTAAAGCTTTCTTATATAGCAAAGGTTATACTTCAATAATGACTCATTCATTAAAAGAGTTGATCAGGGAAGCAATAAAAATTGAACCTGAATTTAATGATTTAAAAAGACTTGGACATTTTCTAGATATGTTTTATATTCCAACAAGATATCCTAATGGACTCGCTGGAAATCTAGCACCATTTGAATTTTATGAAGAAGAGGATGCTAAAAAATGTATAAACTATGCAGAATCAATATTAAAGACCGTAAAAAAATATATAATGACTTGATTAATTTTATTGAAAGATTAAAAAGAAAATTTGTAATCAAATCAATTTACTTATATGGTTCCTTCTATACTGGGAAAATTCATGAGGGTAGTGATATTGACTTGATAATAATAGGGGACTTTAAGGAAAGATTTTTTGAACGAATAGGTAAAATAATAGAACTGACAGATTTACCGATAGAACCATTAGTTTATACTGAAGATGAATTTGAGGAAATGATTAATAATAAAAATCCGTTTATTCTTAATGTATTAAAAAATTCTAAAAAATTTTAATGATATTTTTCATTTAGATTTTTTAAATATTAAAAAAAATAATAACATATTTGTTTTTTATTAGATTTAAGTTTCTGGTACGTAAATATCATAGATTTCAACGGTTATCCACGGTCTAAAACCACCGATATCTACTTGCATTTTTCCATTTTTAACATCAATATATAAATCGTTATCTTGGTAGTATTCATCATATAATCTACAATAGATGTCCTCACTTGTGGTAGATATAGTTTCACTTATTTCTCTTGTCGAGTTGGCAGGAATTTCGAGTGGAGATGATGTGTAATTCTTTGTAATAGTATCAATGTATATATTCATTTTCTTATCACCGCTAAAAGTTATTAACGGTGAAATCACAATTACATATCCATCTTCATCATCAAAATAAACGTCGTATTCAAGATATGTTATGTTAATTGTAAAGTTGAACGGATTGTATATTGTAGCATTTACATGAGCTTGCATCAGCATATTTGGATATACCGCTAGTGTAATAAAGTTGAGTTTAACTCCCTTTACTAATTGTCCTTGAAATCCTGTTATAGTTTTATTCAACTTAAATGTGACATTTATTGGTTCAGCCATTCCACTTAATTTTATGCTTAGATTACCTATGATATTAATAATGACATCATTGCCATTAATATATTCTGATAATAAATCTTCGATATTGGATGAATTCTTTTCTCCAGAAATTATCACCTGAATATCGATTACATTTATGCCTGGAGTCAAATTAACAAAACCGAAGGTAATATTACCAGCCCAATAGTCTTGATAATAAGTGTCTAAACAGGAATTATTTAATAATATATTTAGTGGTGATGGATTTTCCATGGTGATTGTAGTATTAAAAGTGAGAGTTTGTTCAGTCGCATTTACGAAATTCATTATACCAATACTATATTGAAGTTCAGTAAATGCTGGTAAAGTCACATTTCTCTGGTATCCATCCAGCATTTGAGCAATTACATCAGTACCATCTGCAACTCCTATAAACGTTATATTAATCTCCTCTCCTGATAGATATTTGGTCAAAATTTCTGAAAGCATTGTAGTATTTGTTAATATAAACGTTACATTTACTGTATATGTCTTTGTTCCACTTTCAACTGTTAGATCTGGAAATACCACAGTACCTAATTGATCTCCTTTATAGGTAGTGTTAAAAGTAATATTATATATATTGACAGGTCCAGATGTTGGATTGTAAATCTGTAGATCTACAGATAAATCAAATGATTCATTAGTTGAATCTATTAGTCTTATTGCCAGAATAATACAGTCAAATGCTTTCAGCCCTGGCATTATTACATTAATATTTAACTTGCTTATGTAATTACTGAGAATGTTGTTACTCGATTTCAATCCTTGCATGTTTAATTGAATATCGGTATTATTCAATAATTGATCTACCATTTCATCAAATAATGTTGAATTCTTTAAAATTACTCTGCCTATTAGTGTAGTATTATGGATTCCACCTAAAATTTTTAAAGTTGAAATATCCAGCTGCCCTAAAATTTTGTTTTGCCAAGATATGTTAAAATTTATGTTATTTAGATTTAATGTGATTGAAGATGGATTTTCTATCTCGATAGTTAGATTAGCGTTAATATCAGTACTACTCGCATTGATAATCTTGAAATCAACTACTGTGAAATTCAGTTTATCATCCATTCCATTCATCGCTATTGTTTTTACAATATTTTTATTAATAGAAATGCCTACTGCATGAATAGTAGCTGTTCCACTTATCTCCAGATTGACAGATTCATTTTCAATAAATGCATCAAGAAATTTGCTAAATTGTTCAAAATTAGAAATCGAAATCGTAGTAGTAAAATTAAATGGCGTATTAGTTCCAACTACATTTATTGTAACTGTTTGAGTAGTTCCTATTTGAACTCCTTGATAATCCACAGCCAAAGTCATAGGGTCTAATATGGCACTAATTCCCGAAGGATTTATAATATTTCCAATAATTCTGACCTCAACCGAATCATTATCTGCACTTATTATCTCCACATTATTTATTGATACCTCTGTATTTTCTAGGACATTTTCACTCTGTGTATTTATAAAAAACCAGAGCCCAATACCAATTCCAGCAATACTTGCTCCTACTATGATTGCAATTAAGATAATTGTTTTTCCTTTTGTAAATTGCATATTTAATTTATATAAACATTAAATAAAAATATCTTTTGACAAATTAACCACTTTTAAAGATATTTTTCCTTTATATTTATTTAAAAAATTTAAAAATATTCTCTCTATATGCAAATATTAACTTGCAAATACTTAGATTATTCAATTTATGAAAGTTAATCGTATATTGTGAAATTTGAGACCTTAAATCCTTCCAATTGCTCAAATTCTCAAAATTTCTCATAATAATTTGTAATAAATTTTAAAAGATTTATGTAAGGTTTTTTAATTGTAATATGATGACAAATCAATTTTGTTGTTAATGATAATTCTAAATATATTTTAAATTCTCTAATTTTTAAATTGCAATATCTTCTGTTTTTTAAATTATTACACAATTTTGTTGTCTTACATATTTGGATTAATATCAAAAACATGGAAATTGATAATAGTGAAATAACAATTAATTAATGGAAATTAATACTATCGAGATTGAAAATTTCGGTTTTTCAATCCAAAAATCTCAAATAATTTTCATATAATGAATTGAAAA
>CAZYEE010000103.1:0-12249 GCA_964646355.1 uncultured archaeon
TATTAAGAAAAAACCTTAAATCAAATCATATTCCAAATTTTAAATGAATTTAATTAAATTTTGCAATAAATAGGTTAAAAAGTTATAAACCGATAATAAATGAATCGACTAATATTAAATTTAAATGAGATTAGGTAATTTAAAATGTGTGAATTTAAATTAAGAGTCAGGGAAAATGATGAATTAAAAAATATAGCAAATGGAATCGTCCTTGGAACATTAGAGGAAGATAAAATGGTTTTTCGAGGACTTGGAGTAGAAGAAAAAATTGAAGGAGCATTAATTACTGAGTTAAATGTAATAGCAGAAGAAAGTGCATATATAGAGATCATTAAAAGTCCGATTATTTCCGAGTTTTTAAAATTTTTCTCACAATATCTAAAATATAAGCAAGGAAAGATGGAAAATAGTGATATTATAGATATTTGGAAAAAAACAAGCGAATCAATAATGAATCTCATCAAATAATTCAAATAAAAGTGTTATTTTACTTTGTTTTATCTAAATTTTTCTGAATTTATAGACATTAGATCCTTGAATTAAATTAAATTGAATTATTAGAACAAGTCAATAGATTAAACTTAAAGATCTATTAGTTCATAATGAAATAATAAAATTTTATTAATAATATTGCTATCAAATGGATCAATATCCGCTGGAATTAATTGAATTTTTAATTTTTCAATAATATAATCACTATTAAGAAAAATTACGGAATTTTGAAAGTTCTGAGATTTTAATTTTTCAATATCATTTTTAATAAACAATGCATACTTTATTTGATTATCAAATTGTTTGATAAATTCAGCAAAATCCTTGATATGATAATTTACACCTGCCAAAAGATTAGTTATTCCGTTGTTAGCCCTTTTTTGGGCTCTTTTTTGTAATGTTTTGCTAGCTTTAACTAAAAATTTAAAAATATTGCCTAAATCAGGTCTTAAATGTTTTAATGTACTGCCATCAAATTCGATTATAGAATTTTTATCCCAATTGATTATATAAAATTTATTTTCTTTTCTAATACTATTAGAAATAAAGAATATTGCTCTAATAGCCTCACATAATTTTATAAACTCTGGGATGATACTTATAAGTTTTGATTTTTCAATTTCATGAAATGGAGTTTTTAGAAAATAAATATAAAATAATGACATAATACACCGAATAATGTGTGATATAATTAGATTAACGGAATGGTTTCCCTTTATATTTGAATTTTTTAGGAAATTGCCCCATTCCTGAGGGTAAAGCTCCACCTGGAAGTAGTCCTTGCATTCCACCTTTTCTTAAACGTCTACTCTTCCCCAATTTTTTAATCATTTTTTTCATGAGATTATATTGATCTAGTAATTGTTTAACATCTCGATAGCTTGTTCCTGAACCGCGTGCAATTCTCATAATATGGGAGCGTTTGATTATACTTGGATTTTCTCGCTCTTCTTTCCGCATGGAATCCATAATTATTTTCCATTTTTTAATGTTCTCATCAGCAATATTTTTATATTCATCGGGAAGTTGACCAGAAAGTCCCATCATATCGAGCATCTTTTTCATGGAACCCAATTTTTTCAATTGTTTCATTTGATTCATCATGTCCTCTAAAGTAAAAGTTCCCATTAGAAATTTCTTCTTTAACTCCTTTTCAGGTTCTATTTCAGCTTGTTTTACATGTTCTAATATCCCTTCAAGGTCGGGAATCCCTATTAATCTGCCGACGAAACTTTTTGGATTGAATTTTTCAAAATCTTCTATTTTTTCACCAGTTCCTATGAATTTAATCGGTGCACCTGTAGCGGCAACAGCGGATAATGCACCGCCCCCTTTTGCTGAGCCGTCGAGTTTAGTAACAATTATAGAACCAATATTTGTGAATTTATTAAAAGCATGAGCTTGAACAGCTGCTTGTTGACCGATTGTACCATCTATTACTAGAATAATTTCAGTTGGCTCAATTACTTTAGCTATTTGTACCATTTCTTTTATCAAACCTTTTTCATCTTTATGTCTTCCGGCGCTATCTACAATAACGACTTCATATTTTTTTGATTCAAAATGTTTCACCCCATTTTTTGCGATTGCTACAGCATCTTTATTATCAGGTTCTCCATAGACTGGAATATTAATCTGTTCTGCCAGTTGTCGTAATTGATCAAAAGCTCCAGGACGGTAAGTATCCGCACAAACAAGAGCTGTCTTAGAAGATTTTCTTAAATAATTTGCTAGTTTTGCTGCAGTTGTCGTTTTCCCACTTCCTTGAATACCTACCATCAAAATAATATTGGTTTTACCAGGTTGGATCTTAAGTGGAAATGATTTTCTACCTAAAAAACTGGTTATTTCATCATAAACTACTTTAATTGTATAATTCCTACGACTGATCCCCATAGGAAGATCTTCTTTCAGAGCACGTTTACGAATATTTTCAGATAACGCGTTAATCAGTTCAACATGAACATCAGCTTGAAACATCGCACGCTGTATAGATCGAATCAACTCTTCAATAGCTTCTTTATCTACTATTGGTTTTCCCATTAATTTTTTTATGGCATCTCTAATAGACTGCCCAAAACCTTCAAATACCACGTTTTGTCACTAATTAAAACTTTTGAGAATATAAAATGATGATAATATTTAAATTGATTTTAACATAAACAATTTAATAATTTAAATGAATAAATTCATTTATTTAAAATAACTTATTTAAATAAAAGTTCTTATTATTTCATTACTTTAATCATTTATTAAATTCCAAATTGGATGGATGGACAAAATGAGCATTAGAGAGATCGAACATAAAATTGCTACAATTCTTGAAAGAATAGCGGGAGAGGTCGCACTTAATACATTAGCACTTATATCAAGAGATGGAAGAAGGATTGCATATTATTCAAGAACTTCTATAGATCCCGATTTAATGAGTGCAGTTGTTGCAGCTATTTTAAATGCAGCTGAAATGGCTATAAATTCCATGGGCCAGGGACCACTATGGGAAATTGTCCTAAGGGGACAAATGGGTTTTACTGTTGTCAGTTGTGCCGGAACAAATTTCTTATTAATTGGTTCTGGTTCACCCGGTGCTGATTTGGGTTTAATTGTAGCGACATTAAGAGATTATGCACAATTAATTACGGATATTTTAGGCGGAGTCTAATAAAATTGCATATAAACATTGATGATTTTAACTTTATAACTAAAATATTAGTACACAGATTATGTGAGAAATTTTCTAATGATTTAGATTAAATAATTCTTATAAAGTAAGTAATACTTGATTGAAAAAATTTCTATTTTTTAAAATTTTTTAATTCTTTTTGGTCTTTTTTTTAATTTACTACCGCATTTCTGGCAGATTAGATTTTTACTTGGTGATTTGATATATTTACCGCATTCCGGGCAATAATAGATCCAATGGATTTGTTTTTTAATGCCCTTCTCTACAAATGAGGAATATTTTAAATTTAGTTTGGCCAGAACATTTTGAATTGAATAATCTTCAGTGAATACAACAGGTTCCAGTTTTTCTTTAGTTTTAAGCTCCCAAGCTAATGCAATAATTTTTAAATCAATTAAGGATAAATTAACATAATCGCCAGTTTTTTTGCTCGTCTGTTTAATGAAATTTAAGGATGATTGACTAGGATCTCTTAATATTAGTTTTTTGTTAATTATGGCTATATCAAATAGCAATTTAGCATTCTCACTTAGTAATTCTTGATTAATATCACTTATAGTATATAGAGTAAAATCTAATTGTAGAATTTTTAAATTATAGATAAAAGCACTTGAATCTAAGACCAATACTATCGTATTTTTATTACTCAATTAATAAACTCCAAACATTTTTATTGGTTTGTCAAGTTTAAGATAGTCGATAACTCTTTTTTTAATCATAGGAGTTTTTCCATATTTAGCTTTAATGAGGAGCTGCCTTATTACAAAAAAGTTTAGACGTTCAATTTCATCAGGAGTTGGATATCTTTCAAAATAGATATTAAAAAAATCTTTTGAAAATAAATCATTCATATATAGATCAATGAAAAAGTACATTAAATCTTTAAATGGATCCCCGATTGATGATGCCTCTAAATCAATAACATAAATCCCATTTGGAGTATGAAGAAAATGTTCAAGTCTAGCACCACCATGAATAAAAGTCAGCGTGACTGGTAATTCTCTATAAATTTCTAAATCAGAACTAATTTTCTCCCTTAAACTACTATCTAGAACTGGAAGATATGATTTTCCACGATCTACTTCAATATCTTGATAATCTTTTATAGGTTCCTCCCTAAGTCTTTCATCTTGATGAATTTTTTTCAATAATTTTATGGCTTGAATTATTAATTCTTTATTAGCATTTCTAGAAATTTCATAACCCTCGATATAATCACAAAAAAGAACACCCAAATTTCTATTAATATCACCAAAACTCCAATTATCTAAAATATTTCCTTCTATTGGTATATATTTTATTGGTTTTGCGACAGGATAATTTAAATTATATAATTTTTCATGATTTTTATATTCAATCTCACTCCAACCTCTATATCCGATTTTTGCAATTCCTTTGTTCTTATTACCTAAGATTAAATACACTACATTTTCACAATCGCTAATTATTTCGATTTTCTGGACATTTCCAAAATAGTTTCTCAACTCATTATCAGACTTTATCAAATTAAAAACTAGCTCTTTAGTCAATATTACCACAAATATTTACAAAATGTATTTAATAAGAAATAAGAAAATAAAAGATTTTAAGATTATCCTTTTACTTTTTCGATATGATAGCGACCTACAATATTCCAATACTCGACTTGAACTCCTTCTTTAATTTTGCTCTTCAACTCTTCATTTTTGGGCATTTCTAATTCAAAAGTATTATATGTTTCCATATCCATAAGACTTAATGTATCACCCATTATAGAATTAACAATAGCAGTTCTCTTATCTATAATAGGAGTTTCTACCTTGGTATCCACTGGAAAATTTAAGCTGGTCTTCTTATCTGTATATAAATTTACAGCTACAAACCTCACTTTTGCCGAACCGTGCTTACCAGGTTTTGATTTTTCAGCCGAAATTATTTTGTATGGCTCATTATTTATTAAAATGTATTTTCCTGGTTTTAAGGATCCCGCATCAACAATATTTTTCGACATTTTTACCATCTAATAATTATTTATTCTCTCATTTATTCAAAATACTTTAATAAAACATTATAAATTTTTAAAAAATTCATTTATAAATTTTATATTAATATTATAAATTTGGCTGATGATATAAAATTATCTCTGAATTTTGATGATGAACTCTATGAGTTTTGAAGCCAAATTTTATATGATCTTATCTAAATAAATGTTGGATAAGCACTAATAAATAGTATTTTAAATATATTAAAATACAATTCAAAATTTATTCTTATAAAATATACTTAAAGTTTAGTTATTAATTATTAGTTATAATGAGATAAAAATAAAAAAGAGAAGATTTTTGGAAGAATTTATTAATTTTGGCCTTTTTCACTAGGTCAATACAATTTTTGTTCTTTATTATTGAGTATTAATCGCTGGTAGTCATATTATCAGTCGTTGGTTCAATAACTTTAGCCAAAATCAAGTCATAAATTGCTGAAAAAATGACAGGTTCTTGGGCTTTTATCTTGTTTTTAGCCATTTCCAGTATTTCAGATAATTTAAATGGTCTTTCACTGATCGATATCATTAATCTAAGGACCTTTTTCTGAAATGCGGTAAAGGATTTGGACCTCCTGTGAAATTCTTTATAATTTATATGAAAATCGCCAGTCAAATAGGTTTCAAATTTTTCATCAAAATTATCATAGATATCAGCGAATATTTTAATATTACCAGTAAAATTCTGAAGTTGTGATTCATAAATGTATTCAAATTCTTCTCTAGCTTTTTTGATTTTTTCTTTTAAAGTATATGTTTCGTGTTCTTTAAGTAATAGGCAGATATCTACATATTTTCCCGAATCTATTAATATTTTGAATCCCTTATATGAGATATTTTCCATGACCGCTGTATCTAGCTGTGAAATCTCTTTTCCGAAATTTGAAATCGCTTGAATAAATCCGGAAACTAAGTCTTCATCTATCTCAACTGGAGAACCGTAATTTTTAGAGCCAATTTTTAACCCAGAATCTTTATGTATTATTAGCATTCGTTGTAAATTGTGTGAATCTACATATTTATAATATTTTTCCATGAGTAGTTTGTTTTTATAGATTCTTTTTGGTTTTAATATTTTATAATAATAAGTCAGACTGACTAACATAATTAGAAGAATTACTAGTCCACCAATTCCCATATAGACCCATGGAGAAATTGGAACAGAATTTACAGTAAGATAAGCATTATACTCACTAATTAGAGAATTATCCTTGTCATACACATAGATTTTTATTTGATATTGTCCAGGAGGTATATTACTGGTTGAAATCCTTAGTATAAATTCTGAATTATTTTGCACCTCGAGATTACCAGATCCATATTTCCACTCATATTTTACGCTAATATTATCCTTTGTGAAATATTCGCCATTATAGCTGTAGTAGAATTTAAAACTAAATTCGGTAGTTCCACCAACAGTAACGCTGTTTGTAGTTGTATTTGTTTTCAATTCGGTATATTGTTCTAATTCTCGAATTATTAATACAATATCCTCTACTTTAAGAGCATAATTTTGTTTATGGATTATCAATGAGATTGTATATGATCCTGTAGTATTTCCACCTATTAATTCAATGTTATAAACTCCATTAGATAGTGCCTTTAGTTGATAGGATGAATATCCAATTAAAGTAATATTTGCGCCGTCTAATGGGAGTGCGTCAATTTTTGTTTGGTATTTTATTGTAAAGTTAACTCTTTCAAATTTAGGAATTTCAAAAACTGTATCATTTATAAGGAGATTAGTATCTATAGGATTGATATAGAACGTATAACTTAATGTAGCATTTTGAGACCCTGATTTACTTGAGTGTATGTGAATCACATTTTGACCTGTTCTATTAATCTTTTCTGATTCACCTGTAAATATGGTAATATTATAAGTACCATCCATATTATCTATATACACGAAATCTGTTATCGTATTCCAATAATCCGAGAATATTTCTGAACTAATTTGAATAATGGCTCCAGAATAGTTGACAGCTGGATCATTTAATTTTGAATATAATACCTTAATTGTTAAATTATCTCTGTAATTTATGGTAGAAGGTCCTGAGATATATTGAAGCATACTATCAAAAGGAGTCACAGTCAAAATAACAGCAACTGTTTTTATTTCATATCCGCTTTTGTTAGCCGTAATGAACATATTATAGGTTTTTAATGCTGTAGAGGAATTTATTTCAATAGAATAAATACCAGTTCCCAGCTCCTTAATCTTATAGGATAGATTCTCTTGTCCAGAAAGCTGGATTCTCGCACCTGTAAGTGGATTGGAATCGATTGTTGATGTAAAATTTATATAATAAGTTACATTTTCATTAATTTTTGCTGAAATATATGAGTTATTTATAGTTAGACTTGCTTGAATTGCATTTACAAATATATTATAACTAAGTGTGGCATTTTGAATATTTGGTTTCGATGCATAAATATAAATAACGGTTTGACCAGAACTATTAACTTTCATCGTTTCACCAGTAAATATTGTTAATGTATAAGTACCATTTAAGTTATCTACCACCGTATAATGAACGTTCTCGGTCCAATACTCTGCATAAGCTTTTGAACTTATTTGAATATTAGCTCCTGTATAATTTTCATTTTGATTAGAAGGAGAACAATAGATGATCTTAAATGTTAAATTACTCTTGAAATAAACTTCGCTTTCACCTGAAACATAGCGAAGTACAGCTTCTGGAATATTTACTAAAAGTATAAAATCTATCGACTTTTGTTCATAATTGTCCGCAATTGCAGTAATTATTATATTATAGACTTTCCCAACTGACGAAGCATTTAGTTCTATAGAATAAATTCCATTTCCTATTTCATTTATTGTATAGCTAAGATTTTCTTGTCCACTAATGCTTATATTGGCATTTAATATTGGCGTTGAGGTTACAATTGTAGTATAATTAACATAGAATGTAACATTTTCAAAGAAGTTTACTGAAAATGTAGATTTATTTGTAGTAAGATTAGCTTGAATTGGATTAACATAAAATGTAAAACTAAGTACAGCATTTTGCACATTTGTTTTATTAGCATGTATATGAACAATAGCTTGACCAGAATTGTTAACTTTCATTAAATCTCCAGTATAGATTGTTATTGTATATGTGCCATTAAGGTTGTCTGTATATTTGAAATGAACATTTTCTGTCCAGTAATTGGAATCTATTTCAGAGCTTAATTTAATAGTCGCACCAGTATAAT
Organism: uncultured archaeon; assembly: GCA_964646355.1. Taxonomy (GTDB): domain Archaea; phylum Asgardarchaeota; class Lokiarchaeia; order Helarchaeales; family HEL-GB-B; genus HEL-GB-B. The sequence goes on from CAZYEE010000103.1 coordinate 8,421, forward strand.
TAATATTAGAATCAGAGGGCGAAGTATAAAATACTAATATAGTTAAATTATCTCTAAGATAAACACTACTATCGCCTGAAACAAATTGTAAGGTACTTTCTTTTAGATTTACAGATAAAATTATTGACACCGATTTTTGTTCATACCCGCTTTTATTAAGAGTTATTATAATATTGTATACCTTGCTAGTTGAGGAAGAATTTATCTCAATTGAATAGATTCCATTACCTTTTTCGTCTATTGTGAATTCAAGATTTTCATGCCCAGTTATATTGACACTGGCACCAAGTATTGGACTTGAATCTAGTGCCGATGTATAGTTCACATAAATAGTGATATTTTCTAATAAATCAGCCGAAAAATATGATTTATTAGTAGTCAAACTCGCCTGTATTGGCTCTATATAGAAGCTGTAACTTAAAGTTGCATTTTGGACGTCCCATCTAGAGGCATGAATATGAATAAGGTTTTGTCCTGTTTGATTCACTTTTGTTGATTCTCCTGTATATATTATAAGTTTATAAGTCCCATTTGAAAAACCAATTACTTTAAAATCAGTGCTTTCGGTCCAGTAATTAGAATCTATTTGAGAACTCACTGATATTGAAGCTGATGTATAATTATTATTGGTATTATTAGGATGTGCGAAAAGTACAAATAATGTTAAATTACTTCTAAAATGAATACTGCTTTGACCTGAAATATATTGAAGTTTACTTTCATAAGGATTAACAGAAAGTATAATTCCTACAGAACTTTGCCTATAAGATTCCTTGCTAGCAGTTATAGTTAAATCATAAACTTTATTAGAACTAGATCCATTTATTTCAATTGAATAAATTCCGCTACCTTTTTCTGTGATAGAATAATCTAAATTTTCATTACCAGTAACATTAATTGTTGCTCCTAATATCGGAGATGAATCCGAAGATTGTGTATAATTTACAAAAATTGTTATATTTTGATTATAATATATCGAATAAAATGTTTTATTAACTGTTAGATCAGAACTTATTGGATTAATGAATAATGAGATTTCTTTAATAGCAGAATCTATATGCTCTTTTGATGCATGTACATAAATTTTAAATTCGCCAGATCTATTTATTTGTTTTGTAAAGCCCGTAAATAAAGTTATATTATATGAACCGTCTGATAAATCTATGTAGGAATAGTCTACTCCTTCTTTTAAATATCCAGAATTAGGTGATGTGCTTATATTAATTATAGCGCCTGTATAATTATAATCATTATCACCTGGCATATGATAAAATAATTTAGCACTAAGATTATTTCCGAGTTCAATAGGGGGAGGTGTAATCAACGAATCTAGCACGCTCTTAGCAGTAATATTAAGTTCTATTATGATTGATGAATCTATGTATCCGTTTTTTGTTGAATTAATTCTAAGATAATAAATTCCAGGACCACCTAAATCTGCCGTATCAAAATTTCTTGAATATAATCCAGCAGAATTATCGGTAAGATTGACTACACTAGTCCAATTAACTGATATAGTGCTTCCAGATATAGGTTCATTAGAATCGGTATCATTCAAGAAAACTTTCAGTGAAAAAATATCTAAATATTTTAAATCCGCTTTTAAATCAACTTGAGCGTCTATAGGATTAACAATGCTCAAACTTGAAGTATGTATTAAAGTAAAATTTTTTTCTGAATATGCTACACCGTAGTAATAGGACCTAGGAAACATCACTTTACTATATCCACTATAATAATCGTAAGAATGATTCCAATATACTTTAACTTGAAAGATTCCCCCTGTTGTATTTAATCCGGCTAATGTATAAGGACCAAAAGTGACAACTCCAGTATTTGAGTTGATTGAATCATTCTTTTCATTTACAAATAAAGTGTCATTTGGGAGTACAATTTCGAGATATGCGGACGATGATGATATACCGGGTGGAACACCTGTACCATTATTTATAGTTGCAGAGATTTTAATTTTATCGCCATTATTATAGCCAGTACTGCTAAACTGTGTAGATTCAACCCAATTGCTTCCCACTTTTTTATATATTTTTAAATCGGATAAATAATTTGGGGCTACAGCCTCGAAATACCACCAGCCGGCCAATTCTCCTAATGTACTTCCAGAACTATTCTTAGTCGGGAGCTCTACATATCCATCAGGAGCATTTCCCCCTAATATTCCATAGTTGAGCCCGGAAGACCTATTAAAAACAATATTAAGTGAGGGGTTTTTTACTAAAGTTAAATTCCAATCTGAGGGTATACTAAAATTAAAGTGGAAGTTAAAGAAATCTACCAGATCCCAATATGTATAAATAAAGAACTTGAATGTTACCAAGTTATTTTCCAAATCGACAGTATATTTTACACCTCTTTCATTTTCATTCTGCGACATGGTCGATGCTACGAAACTCAACACGTGAAAACGGACATCCACATCAAAACTAATATCTAGATCAGTATTTTGGGCATTACTTCTGAATACTAATTCATATGGGTCATTTTTACTAAAATCATTTAAAATTTCAGCTCTACCATTTCCAAATGTGTTTCCTTTGACTGATTGGTTATTTACCTGTAATTGAATTCCAGTAGAATTTGGATAAGCTGCGGCTTCAATAGCTAAATAAAAGCTGTAAATTCTAACTCTTTGATAATCTGCAAGAGAACTCTGATATTGAGCACCAAGAATATATTCCAATCTTAGAGATATATTGAAATTTCTATAACCATCCTGTGAAGGACTTGGAAATACATTGGAAGTATTTTCCCATGCTAAACAATGTATCCAACCAGTATTTACTTGCCCGGATGGAACTTCTTGATTATTTCTTGAATATACTTCTTTCTGATTAATTTTAACTGCAAATTGAAATTTTGCTGAGCCTCCTACCCAATGAACCGGTTGATATACTACCTTTATCCAAGCATTAGAAATCCTTCCTCTTGGAACATCAAAATTTAATTGCTCAATCGCTACAAATTCTCCTGGGTCATATTTGTAGTTAGCACCATCATAATATCCGTAATATGTTAAATCCACATAGTCATTTGCACTATCATACTCTATCGTCATATCATTGTAGTCGGGATATGGAGACACTGAATCATAATGGTTTACGGTCCAATTATCAATCGAATCATTATGAAAATATGATGTAGAATCTGTTTGGTCTACTGAAGGTGTACCTGAATCTGTCCCCGAATTAAAATTATAATTTCCTTTACCCCATGTTCTATTATCAAATAAATTATAAACTCTTATAGAGGTATTTTGACTTAACCATTGATTATATGATGGGGGGCTTGGTAATTTCATATAAATTGTTCCATTAGTAGATGGAGCAGATGAATTTCCCTTAATATCAAGATGTATCGAATTGTTGACTGATTCACTATAGCAAGAAACATTGATATATGGCAAGTTATTGAATATCAACTCATTAGAAATGATTTCTTTTCGATTTTCTGATTTAGAATTAAAATTTTTAACATTTCCGGCATACTGAAGACATAGAGTCAAAATAATGATAAACAATATTATTTTAAAGATTATAATTTTATTTTTCAATTTTATAACCTAAATTAAATGGTATAAAAATCTTCTAAAATCTTTTAATCTTAAATAAAAATTGTTTTAATTTTAAAAAACATTAAAATTAATGTATAAAAATTTTTTGAGTTTTCAAAAAATTAACGGAATTATTGGATTTTTTAATATTTTTTAATGTCAAATATTTGCTACCACGATAGAAATGATTTTAAAAAATTAAATACCCAAAAATAATTACGAATAAAACCTATTTAGAGAGAGAAAAAAGAAAAAATCGAA
>CAZYEE010000104.1:0-12243 GCA_964646355.1 uncultured archaeon
ACATATTCATAATCATTGGTTTAATAATTCCAAGGAGACTCGGCATATTTCTCATCATTTCATTTGGATCTGGGCTAAATTCAACATCCATTTCTTGTAGTACATAATGTCCATCGTCCACAATCTGGCAATAACAGCAAGTTTCCTCAATTGGGGCTCCTATTTTTATCAAATAATCTAATTGATAATTCCAAATATCCTTAGCATCGCTTAGATTAAAAAATGGACAATGAGGTGCAAATCCTCCTCTAGTTCTCAAAATCCTAACTGATTCAAACATAAAATCATGAAGTTTTCGTGGGTCTTCAAGATATGCATATTGCATATCATTTTTTGTAAATGGTCCTCCTCCAATAAATGGTAAGTGCCTGTTCCTTTTTATTAAATCTCCGAAATTACCCATAGGTATTCCAGATTCATCTGCTAAATGTTTTAATCGTTTTAAGTGATAATTAAAATCATTTTGAGTGCCCTCTACAAATGTTAAAACAAATGCATCCATCCACGGATTTTTTAGCATCCACATGTGTTCATCTCTTGATCTACCAAAAAGGAAACAAATATAAGGCCATCTGACTAACATAGAGTTACTATATCCATTTTCAACGATTTTAGCAAGAAAATCGAACATTTTATCAATTTTACCACCAAATACTATCAAATCATGATTTTTCAATTTAGGATTTAATTTAAATTTAGCTTTCGCAACAATTCCCATAGTACCAAAAGTTCCTAAAAATAATCCCATAACATCTGGACCTGGTGAATGAGCCCAATTGGCTGAATCTTCCTCACTTGGATATGCAAAGCATCCTAGTTTAAGCAGCCTACCATCTGGAAGAACTACCTCAAGTCCAATGACTTGATTATCTCCAAGTCCAAATTTTCCTGAATAATGTCCAATACCTCTTGTACCTGTCATATTAGCAATAACTTTAACACTGTGAGGACCGCTTGGATTAACAATAAATAAATTTTTTTTCCATGCCTCTATTTGTAGTTGTCCATATGAAACTCCTGGGCCCACAGTTGCAGTCATATTTATCTCATCAATTTCGTAAATTTTATTCATCCGTTTTAAATCGACCAGAATCCCTCCATATCTTGGTATGACTAATCCTCCCATATTTGCTCCAGTTCCTTTAGGAGTAACGACCAATTTATATTTAGAGGCGATTTTCATAATTTCTTGAACTTCTGAAATAGAATTAGGCATTACAACGATATCTGGTCCTTTAGTTAGTGCCATTTGATCATGGCTGTATGCTATAGTAATAGCTGGATCAAATGTCACGTTTTCACTGCCCACTATTTTGGATAATTCTTCAGCAGCACTTTTGATCTTATCTATATATTCGTGATCAGTCAATTTTCTCGATACCTCCTAAAATGATTAATTCAGTTATATCTAAAATATCAATCTCGGAATTATTATTTTCAGAATTTTCTTTTAAATTCAAATAGCAAAAAGGACAAGCGGACACTATAAAATTAGCATTAGTTGTTTCTTTTGCCTCTTTAATCCTTTCTAATGCTGCGAAATTTGCGAGATCCTTAAATGCTGATTTTACTCCACCACCAGCACCACAACACCAAGCATTAAATCTATTTCTCGCCATCTCTTCAAATTTAAGGTCAGGAATAGACTCAATAATCTTCCTGGGAGCATCATAAACTCCTAGATGGCGCCCTAAATGGCACGGATCATGATATGTTATAATCTTATCAAGTGGTTTGAATTTGATTTTATTATTTTCAATAAGTTCTGCTAAATATTCAGTAAAATGCTGGACTTCAAAATTGTATTTTAACTTCCATTTAGGATAATCTTTTTTAAATGCCCTATAACACCCAGCACATGAAAAAATAACTTTTTTAGCTCCAGTCTTTTCTATTTCTTCTATATTATGTGAAGCTAGTTCCATTGCAAGTTTTACATCACCTACTCTTGCTGCTGGGCTCCCACAGCACCATTCTGATCCCCCCAGTATCTTAAAAGGTATGCCCAACTTATCAAGGATTTTTAAAGTAGCTATTGCAATATTTTTTGTTCTATATGAGCTTGTGCAACCTGTATAATATATTATTTCAGGAGTATCGCTGATTTTGGATTTAATATTGGACAATTCACTATTTTCATCAACCCATTTAGTTCTATGATCATGAATTTCATTGTACGGGTTGTGATTATTTTTTATCGAATTTAGAAAATTTAGGTGTTCAGGCATCGGACCGATTTCATTTTCAAGCAAAATTTCACGTAATGTTTCAAATACTTCTACGGTTCTTATTTCTCTATTATAATAACAAATTGATTCACATGATCCACATGTTGTACATGCATATACGACCTTTAATAATTCTTTAGATTCTTTAAACGGCAATTTTATAGTTCCATCTAGCAGTCCTCTTGCTATTTCCATTCTCCCTCCAGAAAAAAAGGCATCAAAACCATAAAATTTACCGGCTGGACAATTCATATAATAATCTTGGGATATAAGATAGTGTGGATTAATATACATACAGTTGAAACATTTTAACGAACATTGATAAATATCCCATCGATAGTTCTTTTTTAATTTATCCATTCCACTTAACATCTCATAACATCTCCAACTATTCTAGACCCATCCTCCCCGGATTTAGAATTCCGTTAGGATCTAATTGTTTTTTTATCTGTTTTAAAAATTCAAATAATGCAGGGTTCTTTGAAAATATTTGATCTGACCATAAATTATATGGTCTGTCAATTACTCCACCGTTGCTAAGAATAAACTCACTAAGTTGTTTAAAAAATTCTATTATTTTTTTGGTATCTATCTCATTCTTATTATAATGAATAGTATAATCCATATAAAATGTATGTCCTTGCTCTATCGGCATTAAATATCCAAATAAATTATTCATTTCATAGTTATTTTCAGTACATATTCTATTAACACCTTTATTTAAATCTGAAATTTTATCTTTATTTATATAGAATGGTATATGCTGAGCATTTTTATAATATCGAAAATTCACAAGCCGTCTGGGTAGCTCAATTTCATTTAAAAATAATTTGTTCAATTGAATGTTATTTAATATTAAATTTTCTTTAACTTCAATACCAAATTGTTTAAAATCCTCAATATCTATCTTATATTTTTCCTTATCCTCAGATTCCAAACCAATAACGAGGAGCCATTCTGGGCATTTATTCATAACATCATTGATCTCATTATCGGTCATTTTTTCTGATAATATTAACGCCAGATTTTTCTTACTAATTATTAACATTTCTCTTGATTTATCGTACCATAATATACTTCGGATTTTTGAAAGACAATCTTCCAAATCATTAAATTCAACAAAGACCACACTTCTATATTTTGGTAAATATTTAGCCTTGATAACTAGTTTAGTAACAATTCCTAATGTTCCTTGTGCACCACTAAATAATCTCGATAAATCTGGCCCCCCATGCGGACCTGATGGTAAAAAATTAGGTTTATCTTTGCACCAATTTGCAGTCCCAGTATCTAATGTCATTCCATTTGCCAGTATTATATGCATATTTAATATACATTGCCAACCCTCTGATAATAATACTTTTGGACCTGTTAATAATGGGACCCTTTCGATGTAAGTTGAAACAACTGAAGCTGAAGATGGATACCCCAATGGAACGCTTATTCTAAGTCCATGTTTTCTCAATTCTGGTATTAATTGGTCATAAGTCACTCCAGGCTCTATCACGATATATCTGTCTTTATAATTTATTTTCAAAATTTTATTCATCTTTTTGAAATCTAGTATTATACCTCCTTTTTTCGGAATAGTCGCTCCATAATATTTTTCTCTTGAGCTTGAAGGTATAATCGGAATTTTGAGTTTATTTGCTAACCTTAGAATTCTTATAACTTCATCATCATTAGTAGGATAAATGACGAATTGTGGATTTACACCAGTTTCAAGGCTATAATCACTAGAAAATGAGTTTAATATATGTGAGTTATCCTCGATTTTTGAATAATCAATGACCTCAGATAAAAGTTCCTTAGTTAACTCCACTAAAAACACCATTTCTTTTTATTTTAATTGGATTTTAACTCTATACCTATTCCTTTTTATAAGTATTTTACTAAACCTTTTTAAAATAATTATCTATTTATCTATTTTGAAAATAGCATATAAATTAAATATTAACTTCTTTTGAAATTTTAAATTTTAAGTCAGAATATAATATTTAGATCAGAATATAATATTTTTGAGCAATAATTTCTTATATTCTATCCAACACCTTGAAAAAATATAATTTTTTTCACTTTAAATTTAAATCAAATATTTTTTTCTATAGATGGAGATTTTTCAACACTTCCCCTAAATTTTTTATTTTTCTGGTTTAATATTTGAAACACTGAGTCCCAAGTTCCAATAGATTCTTTTACTTCAGGATCATTCAATCCATTGGATGGTTCACCTATATATATTAATCTTCCTTCTTTTAAGACAATCATTCTATCAGCCCAATACTGGATAAAAAAATGATTATGAGTAGTAAATAGAATTGTAAGATTTTCTGATAGCCTTAATTTTTCCAAAATTTCCAATAATTCTTTAACAGCGAACATATCTAAATTAGCAAATGGTTCATCTAAAAATAATATTCTTGGCTTCATTGCCAGTATACCAGCTAGAGCCACAAGTTTTTTCTGCCCCCAACTTAAGTTTATCGGTGCGACATCTTTGTATTCAAACATATTAACGGATTCTAATGCCCACTTAACTCTGGAATGAATCTTATCTTTTGATAATTTTAAATTTCTTGGACCAAATGCCACATCTTCCCATACTGTAGGTGCAAATAATTGATCATCTGGATTTTGAAATAAAAAACCAATCTGTTTTCTAATTTCCCATTCATTCTTCTTATTTACATCAAGTCCAAAAACTTTAATACTACCACTCGTCTTCTTTAATAAATTTACTATTAATTTCAATATCGTTGTTTTTCCAGAACCATTGGGGCCTATAATTGCAAGTCTCTCGCCTTCTTTTATCTCAAAACTAATATTCTCTATTTTAAATCCGTTTAAATTTTTATAGTTAAAACATACATCTTTTAATTCGATTAAACTCATTTTTTTACCTCACATTATAGAAAAAGCTGGTATAAATACAATTATGAAAAAAATTACTATGATACAAATGATCAAGAATATCACATCTTTTATTCCAAATTTATGTTCAGAAATTGGAATTACACCCCCAAAACCTCTCATCTTCAGACTTTCATAGGTTCTGACACTCTGTTCTAATGATTTCACAATAGTAGTTCCGAGCATATAACCAAAATTCTTTAATCTGGCTAAAAATCCTTTAATTCTTTTTTTCCCTCTTAATAATTGAGCTTCCGAAATTTTTCGGTTTTGATCGAAAAAAAGTGGAATGTATCTAAATGTTAAAATCAATGTTGATCTGAATAATGAGGGGATTATTCGAAGGTGTGAAAATTCTGTAAAAGTCAAACTGGAGAAAAACATAATAAAACTGAAAAACATTGTGTTCATTGTTAAAAATAATTGGATCGCAAACCAAATTCGATCTGAATAGATGACTATTCTCCAGTATAAAAAATTAAATGCCCATAATTCAGTTGTTCCACCAAAAAAAGGTAAAAATACCACAAATACCAACATTATTGGAATTAACTCTCCCCATCTTTTTAATAAATTCTTAGTTATTGCACCACCTAAAAATCCAATCAAAAATATAATTATCAATGTACATAAAATGGAGAGTACATCTGAAATAAATGCTGCAGGTAGCGCAAATAAAAATGAAGCTATTATTCTTACCTCTGGATTTAGTTTTCCTAATCTTATTTTCTTGTATTCCTTTTGAAATGGAATAAAGTCCATTGATTATATTTACTCCTTTTAAAAGAATTTTTATAACTATGTAATCAAAATATTACACAACAATATTTAAATAATACTCGGTACTACCGGACATGGTGTTCAGTATCACCGCTAGAAAACAAAAATTAAGCAAATCCATATTATGAGGTATTTAAATGCATATCCCCGATGGTTTGTTAGCTCTTTGGGTTTGGATCACCCTTTTAATAGTATCTGCCGTCTGCATTGTATATAGCTACTTCAAATTAAAGAAAATGCTAGATGAAAAATTAGTGCCTTATCTTGGACTATTTTCCGCTGGTATTTTTGCAGCGCAACTTTTTAACTTTCCAATACCTGGTGGAACATCAGGACATTTGATAGGCGGGACTTTAATAGCCTCAATTTTTGGTCCTTATGCAGTTCCATTCATTTTATTAATTGTTCTATTTATACAAGCATTGTTCGGAGATGGCGGAATCACAGCAATTGGTGCAAACTTGTTCAATATGGGCATTGTTGGCGGTATGTTTAGTTATTTATTAATTAAACTACTTGTTAAACTATTAAAAAAATTAAAACCTACTACAAGGTTTGTAATAAGTGCTGGAGTTTCTGGATATATAGTTACAGTATTATCAGCCGCTGCAGCCGCTATTGAAATTGCTGTCTCAGGCGTTATACCCCTAGAAATTGTTCTACCCGCTATGGTCTTCTGGCATGCAATTATTGGAATCGGTGAAGGCATAATCACAGCAGCAATCCTGTATTACATAATAAAATCAAAGCCTGACCTAATCATGACTCTGGATGACCTTAAAATCGAATTACCGAATACGGAGGCGAGTAAATGAAAGAGTATATTAAAAAACATAAATCATTTTTTATTATTCTAATAGTCATAATTGCGATTGCATCTGTAATGATTCCTTTATTAGCATGGGTCGGACCTGATGGTTTGGAAAGAGTTCTCGAAGAATTTGGACTGGGCGATTTTGAACCGATATTCGCACCTTTTGGAATTTCAATGGAACCTGAAATACTTGCTGATATTATTAATGGAGTAATTGGTATTGTTATTGTGCTTGGTGTTGCGTTAGCTATTTTCTATTTAATGCGTCATAGAAAACAACTAAAACAAGATGAATAAAAAATACCCCATACCTTCCAGTGCAGACCATAATTAATTATATGTATAACTCTTTTTTTTTCATTAATTTTGATATAAAATATTTAACAAATTTCTTTTAAAATTAATTTTCAATAGAAAATTCTTGTATATTGGTTTGAAAAAGAATATAAAAAATTATAAAATGTATTACTTAGTTTAATTTTGATTAATATGACAATTCTATATCCCTAAAGATCAAAAGGATTTTTAATTTCGTTTTTACATTGTCTACATCTTCTAGCTCCTCTGAAGTTTACTGTTCCACAGTTATTACATCTCCAATTGTTTTCTTCCCACTCTATCCATTTGGCATCATCATTCAAATCTTTTCTTTTAGGCGTGGATTTTAACATATATTCTGTAGCCAGTTTATAAGGGTAATTCTTAATTTTTTTACATGGAAAATCATTACATTCATGACAACCATTTAAACCTTTTCCAAACACACATTTTCTTATTTCACAAGTTTCACAAAAATAGAATTTATTCTCTGATAAGCAACCCTCACACTTTATTTGCTCTGGTTTGGTCCAATAAGCTTTAGCTAGCTTCTTTTTCAATTCATCATCATTATTTTTATCTGCATAATAAATTCCACAAACTCCGCAATATAAACCACAAGGCGCTAGTAATTTTTTATTTACCATAATATATTCAACCTTTAATTAATTTAGATTAATTATTCTTTAATTTTTTACATAATTGTTATGATATTACTATTATTTTTTTATTTAGTTTTGCTATTTTGTTTAGCTCTATTTGTATTGTTTTATTATTTAGCTTTTTAATCATAAAAATCCTATTGATGTGATATTTTCTGTACATTAACATATTGAGAAAATGAAATGAAAAGAATGGTTCATAACAATAATTCTTAAGATTAAATATCAAATTAAGGTGGAATTGGTTTGAAAATTAAATAATGGATATACTTACATTATCCAAAGACTTATAAATGATATTAATAATTATATTCCATCCATACTCTTTTAGGAGAATTAAAAAATGAGTTTATTAAATTTAGTTATCTATTGTTCAGTCTTTACAATAGTTTTTATGGTACTTTTTGTTCTTTCATTTATTGTAATAGTAAAAAGACCTAATCTAAAATTTTTAAATAAGATTTCTTTTATTTATTTAATATTCGGTATTTGTCTCGGCTACGCATTTAATCTGTATTTTATTTATAACCTTAATGACCTAGAAACAAGTATAGTTCAAATTGTTACTACTGATTTACAGACTACTTTTACATTGCTCGGTCTTTTACTTGCTGGTATTTCTATTTTAATAGCCCATTATATGAGTGATATGGACACATATCGCGGTAATATCGTGAAGAAAGCAGAGGAGTGTACGCTCCCAAATGATTCCGGTAAGATAAAAGATGAGAAATCCGAAACAATCAAAGCTATAGCCTATCCAAGAGTTGCAACAATATTTGGTCTTGCTGTATTCATAGCCATGGATACGTTATATATGATTGCATATATCTTCTTTGATAAAAACTTTAATATTGCATCTAATCTGGTCTCTTTATTAATTCTATTAATTTCACTACTAATAATAACAGGTTTTGATTTTGTACTGGACTGGCTTATTTATCCATTATTAATGAAATTGTTTAAAGAAAAAGCAAATAAATTGAAAGAAAAATAAGTAATAACATTTATTTACTCTATTTTTTTATACCAAAGTTCCCATTCAGTATCCGCTTCTCTAAAAATATTTTTCTCCAATTTTATGAACCCTAACTTTTTATGTAAATTTTTAGAAGGTATATTGTCTAATAAAATTTCAGTGTAAATATTTTTATAATTTCCAATTTTATGTGCTCGATTGATAAGTTCAAGATACAATTGAGTAGCTATACCTTTTTTTCTAAATTCTTCCAAAACCGCAATTTGATATACCCAGAACTCAGATTGGCCAAAAATATTTGGGAACCCAACAATAAACCCTGCAATTTTTGTATTTTCACTGTCAAATGCTTTTAAAAAATATTTCGAAAAACACAGCACAAAATACTCATATGTCCCTGAAATACTTGCTCTTAAAGGTGGCGATTTTTTTGCGACTTTTTCTATTTCATTGCAATCCTCAATTTTAGCTTCTAATATCTTTATCATTTAAAATCCTTTAATAATTCTAATTTTTAAAATTATTGGTTAAAGATTCAAAAAATATTTGATTAAAACTATTAGAATTTATCTTTATTTATTATAAGAATTCGATCAAATGTACTATTTTTTGATAAAGTTCGTAATTATCAAATTTAAAGTTAGGTCGTATCTTATCGAAAAAAATTTAGTTTAATTATGTTTTTAAAATATTTATATTTGCAATAAGAATAAAAAAGATAAAAAGATAAAAAAAGATTCGATTGATCAAGGTGTTGATTATGAATAATGGGACTATTAAAAAAATTGTAATAATTTCAGCTATATTAATCATTTTAAGTTGTTTTTTACCATGGTGGAATTTATTTTGTGAAGTGATACCCGATAGTGGTGATCGATCTTACGCGTTATTCATCTCTAATCCGCTGTTTGATTCTTATATTAAGATTTTCATAACGTATACAAATGATAGCTCGATCATTCAAGGAGATTTAATATTACAAGGCGTTTTGGACTCCAATTATACAGCTCAAATTCCACTCCTGATTTGTGTAATAGTAACATTGATTGGCGGAATAATAGGACTAATAAGTTTTGGAAAAAAGAAAATTATATTAATAAGCGGACTTATTGCCTTATTAGGTGTAATTTTATACATTATATTTATGGCTACGGGAACTGAACCGAGCGGAATAGACCCCAATTATTTTACAGATAATAATTTGGTTCCTATCTTTGGTACTTTTTCAAGAGAAATCTTTTTTATAGTAAAAATAGGTGATGCTACAGATATATTCTATCCATCAATTGGTTTTATAATAGCTTTTCTATTTAGCCTAGTCCTAATATTTAGTTCTTTTAAAAAATAAAACTTAAATTTCATTTTTTGATTTTTTAAATCGGATTAAAAATTAATTAATAATATTTAGAAAACGAGGTTATTATTTGACAGAACTTTTAAAACTTGTTGAGGAGAATCTTAGCCCAAAAATATCGAAGAATTATTCAGATGAGGAATTTATAAATTTAATGAGAGAGGTTATACAAGATACTATCGAAAAAAATTCATATTATAAAGAATTAGTAAATGAAAAAGAGTTTAAACTCGATGATTTTAATAATATTAATGATCTAGAGAATATTCCATATATTCCGAGTCCATTTTTTAAAGAGAGTGCAAAATTTTATAAGGAATTATTGAAAATTCCAGTAAGTTCTCCAAAATTTAGATGGTGGAACGTTTCGTCATGTACGACGGGAGATCCTTCAATTGTTGGTGTGTCCAAGGATGATAGCGAAATTCTGGCTCAATTAGCAAAAAAGGTTCTATTTGAATTTATTCCACCTCGTGATTGGGATAAAACTTTTAGCTTAATATTCTCACCTAACATTAAATTCTTAAACAGAATCGCCATGCGATATACAAAAATCAGGCCTGTAAGACTTTATTCGAGTAATTTGAGTGAAATTTCAATTAAATTAACAAAAGTAAAGTTTTTAATAAAATTCTTCTTTCTTAAAGCAATTAAGGCGATAATAGTAAAAAGGAACATTGCGGGAGTCTTTGGGATTAATTCAAAATTCGTTATTAAAACTATTGAAAATAATTTGAAAAAAACAGAAGATGAACAGGAATATATTTCATTGGGCGGTAGTGTTAATCTAGTAGACAATTTTATAAAAAAATTAAATGAATTAAACATCAAATATGATCTTGGAGATAAAGTTGATATAAGTACTGGTGGTGGTGGCTGGGATGGGCGGAAATCCACACTTAAATATCCCCCAATTAATAAAACAGAATTTGTCAATAGAATATGCGAGACTCTTGGCACATATCCCTCTAGAGTCGTAGACTTTTATGGTTTTACTGAAACTCCAGCAATCTTTGGTAGTCATTGGTCTGATAAATACAATGATTTTATTATGCATTGTCCAAATTATGCGAGGATTATTGTAAGAGATTTAAAAAATTTAGAACCTATTTCTAAAGAAGGCGAATCTGGATTCCTCGAAGTGATCACACCTTTTGGAGTCTCAGGTTCCGTAAATCACGCAGTATTAATTGACGATTTGGTGCATCTGGTCTCAAAAAATAAATGTCCAGAATGCGGATATCTTGGCTCTACATTTATTGTATTAGGTAGAGTAAAAGATAAAGAAGGATTAGGTTGCTCATCGATAGTCGAATGGCTATAAATTAAAATAATTAAATATATTATCGAACCAATTTTTTTATCATATATTATTTATTATTATGTCCTGTTATTTATTACTATCTTCCATTTTTTCTATTATTCAATTTAAAATCAATTATTTAATGATTTTTCTTATTAATTTTATCGAAATTATTCTATCTTTAGAAAACACTTTTAGTCATAAAAGAAAACACTTTTAGTCATAAATATAATCGATAAAAATTTTGTATAACTTTTTAATTTATTATTTACCCTGAATTTCTATTTTTTCAATAATTTTATTGTCTATCTATAATTTATTATCATAAAATAAAACAATATAAATACTTGATTTCGAATAATTAAAGATCAGCAAATCAAATAAAATAGAATATCCCTTATTAATATTAAGAAAATTTTAATCAATTAAATTGTAAAAATTGATAGATTAGTTTATTTCACTTATATTGTATTAGCATTTAACATATCAGTGATTTAAATGAGTGAATTAGTTTCATTGGATGAAATACTTGAGAAAAAATACGAAGATAAATTATTTATTGATTTAATGCGAGAAACTATCAACGGAGCTATAAATTCTAATAAATTTTACAAAAAAATAGCAACCGAATTAAAATTTAAACCAGATGATTTAAATGATATTACTGATTTAGTTAATGTTCCATTTATACCTTCGAATTATTTCAAAGAAAGCAATAATTTATTTAGAAAATTGTTAAAAATTCCTGCAAGTTCTATCTCACATTGGAATGTCTCTTCTTGTACTACAGGAGATCCTTCATTAGTTGGTGTAAATATTGATGATGAGCAATTCTTGATTGAAATGAGTCGAAAATTATACTTAGATTATATACCTAGAGATTGGAGCAAGGCAT
>CAZYEE010000105.1:0-12004 GCA_964646355.1 uncultured archaeon
TGTAAGCGCACAATCCGCAACCCATACATTTTTCATCATCAATAATTGCAATCTCTTCGATAGTTATTGCATTAAATTTACAGCGTTCATAACAAGTACCGCAAGCAATACAATTTTCAGGGTTAACATTAGCAATAAAATTAGCTTTAGCAATAGCTCTAGGATTATCCAGACCTACTCTTGTCAATCCTGCCAATAATCCACAACAACACTCGCAACAATTACATAATATATTTGTTTGTCCTGCATAATTATCGGTAGTGTGAACAAGCCCGATCTCAGAAGCTTCCCTAACTAATTTTTTAATTTCATCTTTACTTGCTTTTTTTATAACTGGATCATTAATATTGAGAACACCCTCTGCCATTGGGCCTACAATAATACAATTGTGAATTGGGTATTTATCTTTACATTTTCTAATTCCTTCCAATTCTGCTCTCATACGACATGGGCATGGTACAACTGCAAAAGTATCGTTCATATCAATGATGCTGTAAATTTCCTCGATGGGGAGAATATTCCTTTTTACTTCAATTTTTTCACTAACGGTAAGAATTCTGCTTCTAGGAGTTCCTTTTTTACTGGTTTCCCAGCTTTTATAATAACCCTCTTTTTCAAAAAACTCTCTGCTTATTATCGCTTGTTTGATGGTATTTTCTTTATTGTCTTCATAATTAACTTTTAAAATGAAAGGTGCATCATAAACAAGCAAAGGTGGTGGGATGGAATAACTTGAGCCTAATTTTTGCAAGAACCCTCTATTCACCAGATTATCCAGCCTATTTCTTAATTCATTTTTGTCAAGCCCAAGTTCTCTTGCTAATTTTGAAATTCTTACAGCTTTTGGAAATACTTCTAAATGTTGAATTATTTCAGCATCGTCTGGATTGTACATTAAGCTTAAATATTTTAAATATCTAATTGAGGGATTTCCATCTTTATCTAGCGGGACACCTTGTTGTACCTTGGACAATTTTTTTGCGATTTGAAGATAAGCACTATAATTTTCAAGTTCATGTTCCAATTTTATTTACCTCTTTGGTTTTTATCTCAATAAAATTGATTGTCATAAAATATCAGATATTAGATAAGTTAACTATTTTTATGAAATGAGATTTAATATAGATATTAAAAAAATAGAAGAAAATTTAATTAATCTTTTGCCTTTTTTTCTTTAATAAATAGTAAAAGCACAAATGAAACAGTTAGGAGTATTGCTTGTAAAAGTAATGCTGGGAAATAATCATTTGTAATGGGCATTGTAAAATCTTCCAGGCTTATTATAAAAATAATCCCTGAAATTTGTCCCATCATCATCAAGAATCCATTAGATGTTGCTTCTGGTACTGGGGATGTTAAATCTACTGCAAATTCTAGGCCAACCGGAGAGGCTGATACAAGTCCAAATCCAAATGTAAAACCTAAAATCCATAATAAGATATCACTATATGCAAATGCTATTCCATATAATGATACAGATGCAATGATCACGGATATTAATAAGAGGATTTTCCTTTTTTTATATTTATCAGATAATAGAGACATTACTAGTGCACCTACCATTCCACCAAGTAAAATCAATCCGCCAAGAATCCCTGCAAATGTAATATCAAATCCTCTGGGCTGGACAATGCTCTCAATATATGTAAGTATTGTATTAAAAATACCAAGTCCTATGAAGAAAATTATTGCCAATATCCAAAAATTTATATTTTTGACAAGATTTTTGAAACCTTCTAACATAAATACTTTTTCGGTCTCTATCTTCTCTGAGGGAGGGGTTGGAGGTCTATTTCTAATAAAAATTGTATAAATGATGCCGATTATTAGTGAAATTATTCCATAAGTATTTAACATGGCTTGGAAATTTACTGCATTTACTATAAAGGGGGTAGCAAATAAACCTAAAGCAGTTCCGATAAATACTGAAATTAGTGATATACCTGTTGCAGTAGTCCTTTCATTTTCAGGGAACCAGTTTGCAGACATTTTAGTGATACTATTTAAAATAAATGGTTGAGCTACTGCAACTCCTATCTGTGAAATTAAAACAACCGGGTAATTATTTGTCGAGAAGATTCTTAAAAATCCAAATCCACCCGTTAATATTGCACCAACAATTGTTCCTTTTTTAAAATCATATTTATCTATAATCCATGCTGACAGAAATGTCACTGGAATATATACTACCATAAAAGTCATAGATAGTAAATAGATTCCCATTTCGTCTACTGAATAAAAGACCAATGCCACGGAAGTTACTGCAGCAAAGCTTATCCATAACATTTGAATTATTATGTTCAATGACATAAATAAAAGAAGGATAATCCACCGGTATCCATATACTTTAATCTCTGTATTAGAGGTCATTTTCAATTCACATTCATGTGATTTATTTAAAAAATAAATATATCGAAAGATTTCGATTATAATTATAGTTTATTATAAATTTAAACTAAATTTAATTACTAATTTTCAAATTAAATTATATAAATTTATATTTTTTTCAAGAAAAATTTTATTATATATTGTCATTTTAAATATTGTTAACCTCTCAATATGGTTAAAATTCTAATATGAATATACTATCAAAATCAATTTGAATAATTTAGATAGATTTGAATAAGGAAAAAAATAAATGGAATATTGTTTGAGAGATTGGTAAATCTTGGATAATATTTAGAAATTAGAGGTAAAAAAATGAAGGAAATTAGGGTCGGATTCATTGGGTGTGGCAATATTGCGAATATACATGCATTAAGTTTAAGGGCAATAATAGAAGACGAGTTATTTGATCTTAAAATAGAAGCTGCATATGATATTGATAAAAATCGTTTAGAAAATTTTTGTAAGAGATATAATATAAATAAGCAGTATTATGATCTTGGAGATTTTTTTGAGGATAATGAGATTAATGCAATTTATGTTTGTACGCCTACAAAATACCATAAAGATTACGTACTAAAGTGTTTTGAACATAAAAAGAATGTATTCTGTGAGAAACCACTTGCAACTAATCTTAATGATGTTAAAGAAATATATAATGCTTCAAAAAGGGTAAATGTTATATCACAAGTAGGTTTTGTAATAAGATATACTCCAATTTTTGATTATATGGTTGAAAAATTTACAAATAATAAAGAATTCGGAAGAATGATGACAATTATGTTTAGAGATGATCAGACTTTTCCTATTGGAGGAAAATATCGGAGCTATTGGAGGTCTAAAAAGGAATTGACAGGTGGTGGAACTTTAATCGAGCATTCAATTCATGATCTTGATGCAATAATAACACTATGTGGAGATATAAAAAGTATATATTGTAAAACGAGATTCTATTCAAAATATGATGTAGAAGATCTTGCTATTTTGAGTTTTGAACTTGAAAATGGTGCGCTAGGAACTTTAACAAGCTGTTGGCATCAAATACCGAAGAGAGATGAAAGGTTAATAGAAGTATTCTACGAAAATGCATGGCTTAAAATCGAAATAACGCCTAAAATAAAAATAGAACTAAAGGAAGCCGGAAAAAGAACTCAAAAACTCAAAGTCGATGAGATACAAAGAGAGATATGTCAAAAAAAAGGTTTAAATTCAAATTACATTAATTTTCCATTCTATTATGAGGATTTAGAATTTATTTATTCGATTAATGATAATAAAAAATCGAAAACTGGATTTGAAGCAGCTCTTAAAGCTCATGAAGTGATTGATGCAGCTTATAAATCGGCTAAAACCAATGAGATAATTAGATTATAAATGTTTAATTTAATCTATCTATTTTTAATACATTCTATTTATTTTTAATGAGTCTCTATTTTATTAATACAATTTTATATCTTGTATATTAGATTATCCTTGCGTCTGATTTTTCCTTCTTGTTCTAGCTTTTGGAGATGACTTTCCACTATTACAACACCTGGAAAAATCTGTGCGTATGATTCAACATAAAATAAGCTTACCAAATTTAAAACTGATGTTGGTTCTTTTTCTAATTTATCCATAATTATCTTGTCCTTCAGTAATATTTTATTCCTAATTTCATTTATTCTTTCATTTACATTATAAAACATATTTCCGTGTGATGGATAGATACATTTTATACTAAGTTTTTCAATTTTATCTAAACTATTTAAATAGCCAATAGCGCCACCTGATGAAGGACTATACCAAGCAACTCCTTTTTCACCTATTAAATCACCTGATAATAAAAACTGATGATTTATTTCATAAAAGGAGGTGTGTCCAGGAGAATGACCTGGGGTATTAATTATTCTGAATTTATATTCACCCAATTCGATTATATCTCCATCTTTAAAAGTAGTTATATTGCAATCCTCAGGTAATTGAGACATTGCACATAAAATTTTAAAATTATCATTAATATCAAAACCAAGCTTGAATGGATTATCTTCTTTTTCCTTAAAATATTTTATTAATAAATCTACATCAAATGATTTATTTAATAATTTAATATTAAGGGCACTATTTTTCTCTAATTCATTGATAAAAATCTTTAAATCCGACGAATTTTTTCCAATTTTTGTGAATTCCTTGAAAATAGTACTCATAGCGCCCATATGATCAGGATGTGCATGTGATATTACTATTGTGTGTATATCTTTTAATTGAATTCCTATATCTTCCAATTTTCTGAATAATTTTTTCGTAAATTTTCTTAATCCACATCCTACATCAATTAAAATAAAACCATTTTCATCTTTTATTGCAACAACATTTGCAGATGCAGGCCATATTGGTTTATCAGCTTTTATAAAGAAAAAGTTTTTCATATTTTCCCTCATTCTAAATTTTTATAAATTATCTATCTCTTCTTTTTTATTTTGAAGCTTTTTTACTGCATCATCGAACAAATCTCTTCCTAAATTAGCCACATATACCGTTTTAGGTAATTTACTGTATTTTTCGTTAATAGAAGAGAGCAGATTATGAAATGAGGTAAGATAAATTTGCGATATCATATCAGCAAAAGATTTACTATAGGAATATATAATAGTTGTTTTTGCTGGGATTTCCTTATCTATGTTAAATATTTGAAATACATGTGGCTCTAAGATAAATACTGAACCAATAAACTTATCATGATTAAAATCAATTATTGGTAAAAATTTATTTTTAATAATAAATTCTTTCAATTCAATTATTCCTTCTAGAATTTTATCAATAATAGTTTTAGCTATCTCTTTTTTCATTTTTTTATTTATATTTTTAATAAAATCCGAATTTAAAATAAATTCAAAAACCCTCTTTAATGGATATATAGCAAAAACCTGACCATTTCTGCCTTCATCTGTTATCTTTTCAAATCTTTTTTTAAATAGGTAAAATTTTTCTGAAAATAGATTGTATAATTTTTTTGATACTCCATAGTCAATAAAAGTGCGAGAAAACTTGGGAATTGCATCATATTTAGTCTTTGCGGCAATTTCTATTGTTATTGTTTCTTGATAAATATTAGCATCAAGGTTAAATCTTTTTAATAAAATATTAAACATTTTTAAAGAATCATTTACGTTCATCTCTTTAAAAACATTTGAGTGCATATCTTCATGAAATATTTGACAAAATGCATTATATAATTCATTATTTTTTTCATCTATCCATGATAATAAGATATTTCTAAAAATATACTTAGGTAATAAATAATAATTATTTCTTTTAACATTTTTAGTTATTAATTCATTAGCATTTAATATACTTAATACTTTAGAAGCTCGATCAAGTGAAATTTCTAATTTTTCTGCCAACAATATATTATCAATATATTTCAAACCTTCAAATTCTCCATCTAAATATTTTAATAGGAATGATATAACTTCCCTATAATATTGTATAGTATCTTTTTTTATTTTAAGGATTTTTTCAAATGCATTAAACCTATTAGCATAAATTAACGACATTTTTATAACCCTTAAAATTTTCTAAATAAGTTAAGATAAATATTTCCGGAATTATTTCATTCAAATGATAATTTTAAGATTAATTTTGTGATTGTATTATATTAAAGAGTATTTATTAATAATTTTATTTGGAAAATTTATTTATTGATTAATAATTTAAGACTTAAAATAGAATTAGAATCCCAGAATTTAAAGAAGAATTGGAATTCTAAAAAATTGATGAAATAATTGAATTATCAATTCTTGTCCTGATTTTATCAATAGTTTTCAGACAATAATTATATAATTGATTTCCTAAATCTAATTCGATCATTGGGGTATCAATGGCTTTTTTATCAATAATTGAATATTCAACGAGTAAATTTTTGAAAAACTGTTTATAAATATGGATTATATTATTACAATAACTTTCTCCAAAATAAGTAAATAATTGATATATTTTATTTTCAGATGCTCCTTCATAATACATTCGAAACACAAAGGGAGGAATAATACTTATTGGACCATTAAAGCAAGTCCTGTTGAAATCGATTAATACTAATAAATTATTATTTTCAAAAAACGGACTTAAATCTTTAATCGCTGATTCGATCTGTTTTAATTCTGTAAATAGAAACTGTTTAATAGTTTCATTTGAAATATTATGTGCAAGTAATGTGGTGATATTTGTTTGAAAATACCTTTTTAAAAATATTACAAAATAAATTATACTATTTAAATTCTTTTTATAAATTCTAGTAAGTCTGGATTTTATTACTTGAAATCGTTTATGTTTTGCTAAATAAATTAATTTATGGATACATAAATCATAAAGTTTTTGATCAGCGTCATTTA
The DNA here is from genome assembly GCA_964646355.1 of uncultured archaeon. Classification (GTDB taxonomy): domain Archaea; phylum Asgardarchaeota; class Lokiarchaeia; order Helarchaeales; family HEL-GB-B; genus HEL-GB-B. Next base: position 6,756 of record CAZYEE010000105.1, read on the forward strand.
ATTTATCCCATGGAGTATAGGCAGCAAAAGAAGTAATAGGAATTTCAAGATATAAATCGGTGTTTAAATTATGAGTTTTAATTAAATTATTATGAAATTCCAATCCTTTTAACGGATCAAATTTTCTATAAAAAGAGATATTAATTTCATTATCAAAAATCGATTTTAAATTGACCAAACATTTAGTTATAAAAAATTCAAGGAAATTATAACATTGATACTCAAAATCTTCTTTTTCTAATTTAGAATATTTATTTTTATCCGGGCTCTTTTTTATTAAATTATTTTTTCTTAAGTGTGTTAATACCTTCGTGGCCTTAGTTGGTGTAATGTTTAAAGATTCGGAAATTATTTTACTATCAATATATGTAAAATTATCAAATTCGCCATCTAGAAATTTTGATATAAATGTTGCAGTTTCATTATAAAATCTGAATTTTATTGACTTCAAAAAATCAAAAGCCGCTTTCTGTTTATTATTATTCATATTATTCCATCCATATTTCGGAAAGGTAATGTAGAATAAAATGTAATAATCTATATTAATTAAACAAATTAAGTTATTATTAAATAAATTAATATTATTTTCCACATTAATATTGACATTGAACTATCATACATGTACTTTAAATTTACGGTTAAAAGTACTTCGAGGTTCATAAATATAATCTTAAAGAAATTTAAAAATTATAGGACGAAATTATATACATAAGAAGGTAATTAAATTGACAATAAGAAATGTTAAGGTGAGTGATGCACCAGAAATTGTAAAAGTGGCTGAAAATTGTTCTCCTTTATTACGTAATAGTGTTGAGGGAACATATGAATTTTTAGCAAGGTGTTTTTCTAATACATTTTTCGTTTATGAAGAAAATGATACAGTAATTGGATACATTGTGGGTTTTCCGAACACAGCAAAACTTGGAGAATTCTGGATATACCAAGTTGGTGTAATTGATAAATATAGAGGAAAAGGCATAGGTTCTAAGTTATTTAAGGCACTATTTGATCAAGTAAAATCTGAAAAATATGAAAGAATAAGATCTCACTATATTTTTGAGAATAAAGTATCTGCAAATTTACATAAAAAATTTGGAATGGAAATTTGTGGACAGGATAATAGAGGTTATTTTGTAGAGGCCCTTCTTTAAATCTTGATCCAATACAAAAGAAATTATAAAAAATCACACAAGATATAACTGTGAATTTTTGTAATTCTCGCTAAATTTGCTTAATAATTTATTAATAATTTGAACATTGAAATGTGAATTATATTGGAAAGTAAGATTACCTTTAAAACTACTCTAATCTTTTGGAAACTTTACGAAACTAATTTACAATACTCTAATGAGCAAATGGGTTCAATTTTAAAAAATAGTAAATATAAAGATTATCTCTATGATGGTTATTATTTTGAAAATATAAACGGAGAGAGAATGCCATTAAAATGGATAGCAACCACTGGTAAATATTATATTCCCTATTGTTTTAAACTTGATGGCGGTCAATTCAGATGCATTACTGATCTTGATAATATTAAAGGAAAAATTCAAATTGATGCACATATTTATTCAGAAGGTATTTTACTATTACAAGCAAAAATGGATTTTGATGAATATCTTACTATCAATCAGCTGATTGAGGCATCTATACCTACAAATATTTTAATAACTGATAGAGAAAATATGCGTTCTATTCTTGACAAATATGCAACAGAAATTATTGAATTTTTAGAAACTAAGATCGATAATAAAAAGAAAGTTATTAGAGAAAAAGCTTCACCTTGGCACCATAACTGGATATGGTGGGATTTCAAACCAAAAATTCCAATATCTGAATTCGACATGGGTAAAAAATATTTTTATTATGCATTAGGAATGTGTACTCGCAGTGATAAATGGCGATTCTTAAATATTCAGAACTATTCTGCTCATATTGAGGATGTTGTTAACTTAAGTCCTTATAAAAATAATTGTGTCTATTTAACACATCCTGGTAATTGTATAATTCCAAGTGATGAGTTTATAGATGTAAATTCGGTAAAAAATACTCTTATTGATGTTATTTTTGCAGCTGAAATAGGTAATGTACAAAGATATTTAATTCTCAATTATCTACAAGATTTAAATTTTAGATCTTTGGAAATTCAAGAAATATTACAAAATTATCACAAGGCAGCTCTAAGTACAAAAGAACTTATCTACAAACTGGAAGATATTGAACAAGAAATTAATGAAATCATTTTGGAAATCAATAAAAATTTGCAAGTTTCCAGAACTCCAAGATTATTATTTACCAGCGTTTTTAAAACGAAGATTATGCAGCAAATGATTCATGTATTACATGGTGATATTTTTATGAAGAATCTAGCTGAAATTATTCATGATTTAAAAGATTCTCTAACCAGACAGCGAGATATAACCTCAATGAGAGTTGATGCAGAGGAAAATACCTTCCTGAGAAATTTACAAATTGTTTTTATTATCGGATTAATAGCACAGATGATTACTTTATTTTATATGGACGTTTCAACAGGATTTAACTGGGAAGCTGGGACGATATTCACGTTTATTTCTATATGTTTATCTTTGATAGTTCTTTATATTCTAAAGAAACTCAAATAATTCAACATTTTTTTATTTTTGCCTAAAGAATTACATTATTAATACCAATAAAATTATAATTATTATTATATAGTGCATTAGGTCATCAATAATATATTGTGTGGAAAAAAAGAATTTGTTTACAGACAGTGATAAATAAGAACTTACAATTTTATTTAATTGAGAATAATGATCATTAATTAATCATTTTTAAATAATTTAATGGATTTCAATTTAGTATGAGCATATTTATTGAGACTATTGATTTGACCAAAGAATACAAATTAGCTAGCGGTGAAACTATTACTGCTTTAAAAAATATTAATTTAAAAATTAGTAGAGGAGAAATTTTTGGTATTTTTGGTAGATCTGGTGCTGGAAAAACCACTTTAATCCGTGTTTTAAGAGGAGTAGAACCATTTAATTCAGGTTCAATAATTATTAACGGAATTACATTATTACCCGAAAATAAGACTGATAAATTACATTTATATAGACTAAAACGAATATCTTCAATTCATTTACAGCGTAATTTTGGTCTGTGGGCAGATACTGTATTACATAATGTAATGCGAAAATTAAATATTATTAAACATAATTCTGAGACTGTAGATTTACCTAATATAGAAAGTTTAGAATATACTAATATGAAAAATAAAGCAATAGATATTTTAAAATTAGTTAAACTTGAAAATAAAGCCAATTGGTTTGTGAATATGTTAAGCGGAGGAGAAAAACAAAGACTTGTATTAGCAAGACAATTGGCACTAGCAGAAAATGGATTAGAGCTTTTATTATTGGACGAGCCTTTGACTATGTCAGATTTTATATTAAGAGACTTGATTTTAAAAAATGTAAGGAATACAGCAAAACAAAATAATATTACAATTGTAATAAGTTCCCACAATCCTTTTGTTTTAGAATCTATTTGTGATCGAATAGCCATTCTAGATCGTGGTTCCATTGAGAGAATAATGAATTCTCAAAATTTTGGTGAGATTATTTGGTCTAAAATTGATGAAATTAATAAACTTAAACCTCTACTTCAAACTCATGTTATTATTTCTGCAAGAAATATTCAGCAAGTTTATTATCATCAAAATCTTAAAAAAGCTTTTAATCTTAAAATTGATAAATTGGAAATATTTGAGGGTGAAATTCTTGGGATTGTAGGACGTTCAGGCATTGGTAAGACAGTTTTAATACGAATTTTATCAGGTGTAGAAATGCCAAAAAACGGTGAAGTCATTTACCATTTTGAAAAGTCGGTAAATATCTATGACTTAGGTTATAATGCATTAGATTCACGTATAAAAATTGGACTTGTTCATCAAGAACTAGATTTAGAATATTTTGCTACTGTAAGAGATTTAATTATGAGTAAGATAGGATTTAAAAATGAAAACGTGATCAGCAACGCCAAAAAAAAGGCGAAACAGTTAGGTCTTAAAGAGAATATTATCGATTTTATTCATAGACTTGGTGATTTACCATTTTCTGAAGTCAAGGCTAAACTAGATAAACTTAATTTAGATCCACAGGTTCTGAACGATTTATTTCCAATTTCTCCTTTAGAAGCGTATGAGGGACAAATTATCCCTCTATTTAACAGTTTTGGATTAGATAAAAGTCTATTGAATAGAAAAACAAAAGAACTTTCAGGTGGGGAAAAAATTAGAATTGCAATAATATTGCAAATACTATCCAAACCAAAGATACTCTTTCTTGATGAACCATTTGGAGATATAGACCCATATACCACAAATAAAATTATCAATTTTCTAATACAAATAAATAAAGAACAAAATATGACTATTATAATTTCTACGCATCATTATGATGTACTTAAAAATTGTGTACATCGTTTACTCCTTCTTAAAGAGGATGATAAAAAAGCTTTAACAGAGATAGATAAAATTTGCGATAATTCTGATGAATTTAATGATATTATTAAAAATTTATATACTTATTTTTCAAGAAATAAACTAATCTAAAAAAATAGTGCAAACCACTAATTAACAAGGTTTTATAATAGGATTATTAGTATAAATATTTTTAAAATAGCTAAATAAGACATTAATTATTTTAATTATTTTCCTAATTTTGATGAAATTCAAACAATCATACCATTTTTTCTATAAAAATTATTCAATTACATAATGAATTTAATTAATTTTTTGTTTTCTATTTAAAAAATATACCAAAATTCATATATAATATATAAATATTTTGGTTGATAAATTGTACTAACATATATCTTAATAAAAAAAATCAAATTAAAGAATTTATTAAAAATTCATGAATTTTTTTGATTATGTATAAAAATATACAATTTTAATGAACAAATAACTATATGGTGCTTTAGAAAAATGGTAAAACTAGGTAAATTTATAGAATCAGTTGTCATAAAGGCAAGATTCTATCCTAAAGATAGAGTCGCTGTGATTTATGGGGATGAATACATAACTTGGAAACAACTAATGTCTCGAATAAATAAGTTAGCCAATGGACTCAAAAAACTTGGAATTAAAAAAGGGGACAAAGTTTCATTCTTATTTTATAATTCGCCTCAATTTTTAGAAACGAATCTCGCAATTCAAGAGTTAGGAGCAATACCAGTTCCAATGAATTTTAGATATGTGGCAT
>CAZYEE010000106.1:0-10496 GCA_964646355.1 uncultured archaeon
ATACTCATAAATATAAAAAATCTTTTTAATTTTAAATCGAAGTTCTTGCCCATATCTAATTTTTTCTATAATTAAATTACGTGCTATAATTGAATGCCATTCTGTAATTGAAAAAAAGATTTGTATATTTTGTCTGTATTGTATTGAAAGTAAATAAAATCATTGAATTAAAATTATAAAAAATTGATTACTAAAATATCTTTACTTAATAATTTTTATGATTCAAGAATAATTTCCTGTTTAGTTTTTTCAATTTGAAAGATATCTTCGATAAAGAACCCAATTGGTTTATATACATCTATTTTAGTGATATTATCTTTTAGATATTTTTCAAACTGAGATTCGATATCTGCAATTAATTTTTCTAATTTTTCATGAAGGATCACCAGATCTTGTTCTGCAATTAAAACTACATTAACATATTTTCCTCTTTTAAATATCAATTTTTTTCCTTTATAATCAACAACTTCTAATTGTTCTGTTTTCTGTTTATCTATTATTTCGCCTAAAATAGATTGTACACCCATAATTGCCCCAGCTACTAATTGTCTATCAAATTCTTCTGCATTTTTATCAACATTAACAAAAGAATAATGGTACAGGCAAATTCCACCGTTATTTATTACCATTAAATGTTTAATTGCGCCTTTCCATTTCAATTCCGCAAATTCTACGGTATAGAATCCAAGTGTTATTAGAAGCATTCCCGCAATATCTACAAGTTTACCCGTATGTAATACAGTCATATCATCTAATTCTAGAACATTGAATGTTTCAGAAAAGATAATTGCCAAATTTTTACGGACATATGAAGTGCAAAATATTAAAAATCCTACAATTACAGGTAGCAAATTTTTTCTAGTTATTCCTTGAACTATTATATTTGCTTTATATGCAAAATATATTACTACAGCAAATAAAATCGCTGATATTACCGAATAGTACCAAATATAATACACGGCGGTTCTTGAAACCAGCACGAAAATAATTGAAGCCAAAAGAGCTGTAAGATATATCTTTTTATGTTTGATTTCTAATATTTTCATAATTGTATAAATTAATGAAAAAGTTCCAACAACGAAAAATAATAAATCTGTCTTTAAGACGAGTAATCTAGCTTCTCTTGCACCTAAATCATAAGGAACATCTATAATATTTGAAATTCCCCAGAACAAAAAGAATATCGAAAGTGAGAGATTAATTACTTGATCTTGTAATCTTAATTTTTTATCATATCTTCTCCATTTGATGAAAAAATATATTGCCATTTGAATTAATAATGTGGTTAAAATTGTTGTTAATACCAAATAAACCTCTTCTGGCGTTAAAAATCTCACGTATTCCATTTTAATGACCTTTGTATCGAAATTACTTTTTTATTAGTATGTTTGTTATATAATGAATTTGTATATAATACTAACTAATGTTTAGAAAAATGATTCAATAGTAGAAGAATTTGAAGTTATTAATGATTTATTCCAGATGAATGTAAGAAATATCCACTTCTGAAATAAAATTCTTAAAAAATAGTTAAAAAAATTAGATATCATAATTTTATCGATAATAAGACAAGGAAAATTTCTTTATTTTTTTGTATCGATTAGGAATTTCCTGTGCCTTTTCCGTGAGTGGAAGTAGCATAAACATGTAAGATTCTTGATCATCGGTAAAATTCAGATCTTTAAACACTTTTTCTTCGTGTTGTAATGAAGTAATCTGACATATAAATACATCTGGAAAATTTTTTTGTATTTTTCTTACTACTTCTGCTAAGAAACCTTTTTTTTCTTCATGTGATAATGATTCATCACATCCAAAATTTCCTAACAATGCAACTGGAGCGCTTCCTTTTGGAAAAGTAGTAATTTCAATGCGAGATGTAATAGTAGCCATTACTTTGTCGTCTTTTTCCAGTACATACCAAGTTAAACCCCAAGGTTCACCAAAGACTTCTCTCAATTTTGAGCTGCCTTGAACATCTTTAATATAGGTTTCCTGTGAATATATCCGAGCTAATGGAACTCTAGTTCTATAAGAATTTATTATCTCAACAATTCTTGGCACATCATCTGGGATTTTTCCCTCTCTTAAGGTTCCTATAATTTTATCTTCAGGAATTTTACTGTATAATGTTTCTGCAAGTTTAGCAAGAACTGGATTAAGTCCTCGGTATTCTTTAAGAATTTTCACCCCATATTTTCCCATAATTTTAACTAAATGCTCGTGTTTTCCCATTTTTATAAAATTAAATTTTTTGAGCACAGCGTCGCCATGTTTCCCCTTTTGAATCATGGAGAAGACCATATCATAGTTAAATTTTCGGGCATTTTCTATTAAATTTTGAACCAATTGGGTAGCAATTCCCTGTTTACGATAATCTGGATGCACCGCAGTGAGCCCAATATTTGTTGCTTTTATTTCAAACTCATTATCTACGACAATTTGCTCCTTATGGCCCACAGTAAGTCCAACAAGTTTATCACCATCCCAAGCACCGAAAATTAATTCATCCGATTTTGGTAGCACCCAAGCGTTAAAATAAATTTCTGCATATTTTTCGTTCCATTGTAAAGCCCCTGATTCTTTATAGTCATTGAAATATGTCTGATATAATAGGTCTCCAATCTCCTTAAATGGTAATGGAATGTTTAATTTTTTTACTTCAATAGCCAATGTTTTTCATCCCTAATTACTTTTAATGAATTACTTTTAATGAATTGTTATTTAATTTAATAATAAACCTTTATTTTTAAATAAATTTCTAAAAAAATTAAAACTTAAAATGATTCACTGAATTCAAATTAAATACTAATAGATAATGAGTTAAAGTTAGTTAAATTTTCATTATTAATTTCATTGAATAAGTAAATTTCTTTCATAATAATGTTTTTCTTACATTTTAATATTTAGATACAAGTATCCATAATTTTTAATACCGCAAAAATTGTACCTTTTTCTCGTGTAGTCCCTGCAATTTTCGATTTTTTTATGACAAACCCTGTTTCTCTAATTATTTTATTAAACTCATCAATTGAAAAAAGGTGATAGAATCTATTTGCTATTACTTTCTTATCTTGATTATGCCAGGGGACAAAAATATCTCCAAATTCTCCATTCCATTCTAAAAATTTTTTAATTTTAACTTCTTTTAAAAAATATTTATAAAATCTTTTTTGCCATAATCTCCAAACAGATATTAAAACGAGCCCATTATTTGCCAAAACTCGTTTCAATTCAAGTAAGCTGTTTTTTCTATTGTTGTAGTTGGGAATATGGTGTAATATCGCTATTGATAATATTCTATTAAAGATTTTTTGTTTGAATGGAAGATAATTTGCATCTGCATTTATATAATTAATATCTTTTCCATATTTTCTTGCTAACTTGAGAAAGTTAAATGCAATATCCACGCCTACAATATTTATTGATCTATCATTAGGTCTTTTCTCCAGGATATATCTTCCATGTCTCCCATTTCCACAACCTAAATCTAAAATAAGACCAAGATCATCTTTATCAATGAATCCAGTCTCATCAATAAAATCCAATAAATCTGGCCAAGGAAGTTTTCTAACCTTATCAAATCTATCAGCTATTATTTCAAAAGTCTCTTTTACATCCTTTTTTATCATCCAATTTCCCAAAAAATAAAGATTTTTTGAATATTGTTAGTAATTACGGGGGTGGAGGTAGTGGAACATCTATATTATTAAATCCTAATAGTGATAGAATTACTATAATAACAATAACCAATAATACAATCATAAGATAAGCTAGGTATCGTTTAAAAGAATCATCCATTTTAATATACCTCATTTTTATTGATTATATTTGGTAATTTTTTATATTTTCTACAATATATGTAAAAAATTGAAATTTGAGTGTTCTATGTCATTAAAAAAATATAAATTTTCCGATTTTGTATGGAAAATAGCGTGTATTATTGTAAAATTTATTAAGTAAGAAAAAATAAAAATTTTAAACAAATGGTTGAATAATGAACATTATTTCAGATTATTTAGTTGAAATCTAGGTTATAGAGGAGTTTTAATCTGCTCTAAATCGATATTAAAATATCTGACCCCCGATTCATCCCTATGTTCATATTCATAACCTGTTTTTTTAATAAAATTCAACATTTTAGAATTTTCCAATAGGATTTCGCCATGAAAATATTTAATATTGTTTTCTCGAGCTACATCTATTAAAATACTTAACATTTGATGAGCAAGTCCTTGTCTTTGAAAATCATCCCTGACTACAATTGCTACATTTGCTCGATCTGGAGGGTCGTCTAAGTAATATCTCCCATCTGCAATAATAATTTTTTTTCCATCACGCTCCAATTCAGCAACAATCGCAAAATTTTCTTTAGAAGATTTTAAGAATGGTTTTAAATCTTCTATCATAATTGTTTTTCTAAATTTCATGAATCTAGTATATTTAGTTTCATCACTTAAGTGTTCAAACATTTCAATTAATTTTTCAGCATCATCTTCCCTGATTTCTCTGATTAGAACTTCAAGTCCATTCTTGAGCTTTATTTTCTTTTCAATAAATGGTGTCATTTTTAACTTACTTCCGACAAATCTTGAATTGCTTCAATTCTTTCAATTACTTGATCAATCCCTTTTATTTCAAAATCTGGTGAAATGCTATCTAAGAATGAAAGCAAAAAGAATCTTAAATTATTACCTAAAATAATTGGAATTAAAATGGCAACACCACTCAATAATTCAATTCTTACTTGATCACCCAAATCTTTCTCTTTTGCAATATCATAAACTTCATTCAGAGTTAAAGCAAGACTATTTATCACTTCAGAGGAGAACGAATCAACAGAAAATTCATTGATTATTAGATTATTTTCATTCATTAATAATACAGATTTAAAATCATTCTGATTAGCAAAATCTTCTAATACTTTTCTGATTTTCTGTTCTTTTGCTTCTGGTAATAACAACATAAATGCTTTTGAAAACGCAAAAAATATTGTCCATCTATCATAGATTGTTGTATTGAAAAACTTGATTTCTTGGTTATTATCTATTATTGAATTGATTCTATGCTTTATGTATTCAATGTTTGAAATCACCATTTCACTATTTGCTATATCTGGATCGACTTTATGACAAAAAACAAATATAGGAATATCTGCCGAATCTTTTTCCCTCAATTTTGATAGAACTAATTTAAAAAATTTCAAGGATTCGAGAATACGTCTGTAATCTCTTACATCTATTACATATATTATTAAATCAGTATTAGCAAGGGTCTTACTTACATCTTTTAAATATTTTTCACGCAAACTTTTTTGACCTGGAAAATCCCAATTTATTAATGAATATCCAAATATATTTTCCATTTTATGGCGTGTAATTTTTACTGTAGGTGTTAGATTATTTATTAAACTGTATCTTTCTGATAATATATTTAAAATTGTGGATTTTCCAGCATTATCCACACCTAAGAATGCAATTTTTTTGAGTTCCAATGTTTCTACACTTTACATATTATGATAGATATTTATTAACAATTTTACCAATCAAAATGAAATTCTATTTAATTTTTATTTTTAATTCCTATATTTGTAAATTATTATTTATTGATTTTTGAAAAATAAAAGTCTAATTATTTTTTATTATTCATAAAAAATTTCTTTAAAAAAGCCAAATAATAGAAATACTTTAATTTTAAAAATTCATAGATTTATTAAATATCAATTTATTGAATAAGGGAATATTAGAATGACCAGTCCCAAACAAAATGGACTGAAAATTGAAGATAAAAATAAGCATCAAGATACTTTTAATGATGATAGCTTATCTTATTTATGTCCATATTGTGGAAAGACCATAAAAATTGAGGGTATTAGATGTATTTACTGTAATACTATCAATATGATAGATTCCTTCTTCTGTAAAAAATGTGGTAAACAAATAAGAACAGCAGATGGCAAAATTCTCCAAAAATATTCTGAAATTAAGGTAGGATTTAATGATGAACCTAAAATTGTCTATAGTGTAAAAATATGGGGCAAGGATAAATATAAATTTAAATCAAAAGATGAAGATGAAGATTCTTCAAAACGTTCAAAAGATGTGATAGAACAATTTAAACATTGGACTATTAGTGATAACAGATGTAATAAATGTTTCACTAAAATCCCAGAAAGATTATTAAAATTAATGAGAAAAGGGTACAAAGTACGATGTGAAGTGTGTGATCATCCATTAAATTAAGTTTTATAATTGTAAAATAGAAATTTATAAACTTCTTTTATAGGTATAGCATAAGATTTTTGATCCAATATAAAAATTCGGACGGATCTAATTGAGTGATATTAATATTGATGAAATGGCATCTGTGGTAAAAAACACAAATAAAATTGTTGTTGGTATTTTTCCACATATGATGGTACCTCTAGAATTGATTTACGCGACGGGCAAGTGTCATCCACTAGTAATTTGCTTAGGTGGAGACGATGACATGACCAATATAGGAACTGAATACTTGACTCAAGCTACATGTCCATTTGCAAGGGGTACAATTGGTTATTTTGAGCACAAAAATCCATTATATTCTATAATGAATTATCTTGTCGGTGGAAATTATTGTAATGGTGATTTGACCGCCAGTGAGATTATCGGTGTATATTTCAATGCAATGCAAATCCCGATAGTATATCCCACCACCTCAGGTCAAATAGCTCAAAAATTCTTTTATGAGGAATTAAAAAGATTCAGATATTCGTTAGAGGAAATTTTTAATGTGCGAATTGATAATAACTCAATTTACAATGCTATCAATAAATTCAATAAAATGAGAGCTCTTTTTAGAAAAATTGAGGAAGAAAAGATAAAAAATTCCATTATAAATCATGTTGAACTTCAAGATTTAATTTATAAAGCTATGATTTGCGGGCCTGATTATATTATTCCTGAACTACAGAAAATACTTGAGAATTCAACACCCAGAGAAAATTCAGGGAAAAAAATAATTCTTGTTGGGTCGATTATCGCTCTTGGAGATGAATTTCTGGACTTATTATTGGAGCTTAATGTTGATCTAGTTATTAATGATACTGAATTCGCCCGTTGCTTTTATGAACAAGATATACAGAGAAAACATGACGACCCTATAAAGGATCTGGTCGATTATTATTTGGTAAATACTACCGCAGCAAGAATGTATCCTAATAAAACTACAATTCCTCGCACCATTAACTTTTTCAGAACATATAAAGCAGATGGCGTAATAAATCATGTACTAAAGTTCTGCGATCCTTATGTGGCTTTAAAGGCAACCTTCAAAAATAAGATGCAAGAAGAGAACATACCCTCTCTTGAATTAGAGCGAGATTATTCTACTAATATAGGGCAATTAAAAACAAGAATTGAAGCATTTTTAGAGATGATATAATGAGTGAAGTTAAAGATAAAGAAGAGTTATCAAAATATACACAAATGATTAAAGGTATACTTCTAGAAAACTATTTAAAACTGGTTTTGGCGTTCTTATCCTCAAAATCTCAGATCAAGCAAGTAAAAAAGCAAGGGAAAAAAATCTGTATGATCTCACTCCCATGGGGAAGAGAACTAATATTTGCAGCAGGGGCTGTTCCAATACATTTTCCAAGAGTAGGAAATTTTGAGGAACATCCAATATTAAAAGCATTAAATCTAGGTAAAAACTTTGGCTGGACCAGCTTAATGAATGTAGTAAGAAGTCTTAGATATATTACAGGAGAAGAATTTTATTTAAAACTAATCTACGAATTTATTCATGCAATCTTCTGGAATTATGATCGATATATCAAAATTGGCGAAGAAGATGGAATGTTTCCAATCGATTCATGTTTTGGAACTAGGATGTTATATGGAAATATTATCGATAATGCAAAAGATATCGATTTCTCTCTAGGTCTGGGAACACGTTGCAATTGGTTTAGCAAATATTTTGAAATCGTGAAAGATTATAAATCACCTGATAATAAAAGGATTCCGTTAATTATGCTTGAAATTCCAAATATCAATGATGAAAACGGTTATAAGACTTTAAAAGAGAATATCAACCAAGTAATTGACCAGATGGAAAAAATAACAGGAAAATCGATCACTAATAATGATCTTTATAAAATTGCAGTTTTATCAAATTCTATCAAAAAAGCCTATAAAAAATTAATGCTAATGTGGTCTCAAGATACTATTAAAATACCTCCACTTGCATATACTAATCTATTTGCACTGATACACATTGCATTCACTGATTATCTCGCTGATCCCAAGTTTTTCTCTAAAGCAATGAATGGCATAGTTAAAGAGTTGAAGAGTCCCTTTAAAGAAGATATTGATGTTTCTGATGTACCAAAAATCGCATTAGTGAACCACTTCGGTGGATATGAACCAGAACTTCCTTATATATTAAATGAATTAGGCGCAAGATTAATTATGCCAGATTGGCATAGTCTTGGACTTTTAAGAGAAACAAAAACAACAGGCGATATGATCGATAATTATACTGATGATATTCTCCATGTCACTTATTCTTGGTGTAATAATTCCATAATGAGCGACAACTGGATTAATACAATTTTAAAATTAGATATTGATGGTGTCATTTTTAATAGTGCATATGGATGCAAATCTTTAACTCCATCTTTCAGATTATTCCAGGATAAATTAAGAAATCTCGAAAAAAATATACCACTAACATCCATTAATTTTCAAAATATAGGCGATAATCCTGGTCAAGTTAAGACTAGAATAGAGGCACTCGTTGAAATGGTCAAAAGTATTGCATAATAAAATTTCATATTTATATTCATTTATTTTGGGGAATATATATGAGTCTAACTGAAGATTTACTTTCGACAGGATTTATGAATCTTAGTCTAAAATATTTTAGTGCAGCAAACCAAGTCAAAAAGGCGAAACGCCGAAAATATAAAGTAATTTCCACTATGTTCCCATTATTGAATGAAATAATATTTTCTACAAAAGCAATACCGATGTTTCTACCCAGAATGCCCTTAAAAGGGGAAGATTACTCTGATGTTTCTAAATTATTAAGTGGTACTAAACTAGCAGAGGATTTTCTTGGTAAAAATCTTCTTTCTAAAGGTTTAGGAATTGCATCAAAAGTAGTTTCATTTGATTCAATTGTCATAAGTCAATTAGACCGTGTATATGCCAATTATAAAAGATATGTTGAGATTTGTGAATATTCTCAAAACTATTACATTCCTTGTTTTGGTACAAAATTATTTTATGGAGCTGTCATTGAACATAAACAAGATACAATAGATGCCAACCTCTCATTCGGGACAAGATGTTGTAGTTTAAATAAAAGCTATGAACTAATCTCACAAATTGTTCCACAAGATATCTATATTGATCTCCCTAATTATGATGAAATCAATGACCATGGACTTAACTATGTTTATGAACAGATCAAAGATTTCGTTTCTATTCTTGAAAAAATGGCTGGTCCTATTGATGATGAAAAGGTAATTCAATATACAGAAATCGTTAATAATATCAAGAATTTATACATTGAATTTTATCATCTATTTAAGAATTCGGAATATCTTCCAATGCCTCCTAAATCATTCCAACATGTTTTCTCCTTAATAAATTTAAGCTATGTAGATTTAATTGCTGCCCCAAAATATTATCATAAAAATCTTAAACTGCTAATTCAAGAATTGAAAGATCGAATTAAACAAGGTAAGGGTCATTCCCGATCAGATTCAATTGTATTAATACTACTACCCAGTTTTGGAGGTTATGATGGAGAACTCTGTAATTTTGCAGCTGAAAAAAATGCATATATTTTTTATTCTGATTGGTGGTTCTGGGGTATGCTTGAGCCAATCGATATTCAAGGCGATTGGATGAAAAATCAAGCAAAATTCTGTTTGAATGTCGAAAAATCATGGGCTTATACCAGAACTCTTGTAGATCAATGGATTAAAATGATTAAAGATATGAAGATTGATGGGGTAATTTTTAATGATATCACTGGCTGTAATAGTATATCAGCTGCTGAAATCTATTTGAAAGAAGAATTAAATAAGATCAATATTCCTATGGTGGGTACCAACTTTTCAAATATTGGAGAAAATCTTGAACAGCTTAGGACCAGAATTCATGCATTAATTGAAACTGTAAAAAATAGATAGAAATATCTAAGAAGTTAGTGGAAATTAAAAAAAGTTTAAAAAAATTATACAAATATTAGAAAAATAAATTTTTTAAATAATTTTATTTCATTTTAATATTATATTTTGAATGAATTATTTTTGTCCTATTCTGAAACTCTCGCCTTTTTTTCCTTATGTAATTTATCTCGCGCTTCTCTCACTTCTTGCAATTTCTTTCCATGCAATGGATAGAAGTATAATGCTAATATGCCTATTCCAAGAGCCAGTGCTGGAAAAATGAACATTAAGGATCTTAATCCTAATTCTATTTGGGGACTATAAGCACCGGGAT
>CAZYEE010000106.1:10506-11978 GCA_964646355.1 uncultured archaeon
GTAGTACTCAATACGCTTCCTATTGTTACAATCGTCAAAATAGTTGATAACCTTATAATTAATGCATTAACTCCGTAATAACCTCCTTCTCTTCTTACACCTGTTTTCAATTCATCCTCATCAATTATATCACTAATGATAATATCTATGTAATATATTGACCCAGCCAGCCCTATTCCTACTATTGCCATTGTAATTAAACCTGATATTAAATCCGATATAAACATGAATGGTATCATTCCGCAAGCCAACAACGCCATTGAAATCATAAATCCTTTCCTTGTTCCAATTTTTAGTCCTATTACTTTCCATATGAAGATTCCTGGAATTGACATTAGGAATGCAACAAGAAGCAAGATGCTTAACCAAATACTATCTTTTTCAATGCCCAATACATATGTTCCATAAAATGGAATTACCATTGGTAATATTCCAAATACGTACCAATTCATTAGCCCTGCTACTACATAAGTTAAGAATGACTTATTTTTTAATGTATATTTTATTGCTTTAAAAAAATCCGGAGTCTTTAATGCATCATCTCTGAATTCTTTTCGTTCTTTTATTCCCCATAATATCGTAATAAGCATTCCTCCTAATAAAATTCCTCCCAAAACTGCACCTGTAATCTGATATTGAAATTCTGTATATGGATAATCGTATTTATTCGTCAAATCCTCAATAATTAATGTAGGTATAATATATGCAACAATTAGACCTACAATTGTTAAATATCTTCGTAGAGAATTTACACTGGCTCTTTCTTTTTCGGTAATATACATCTCAGGAAATAATGCCGTTAAATTTAATGACATCGCTGTATAAACTCCGTCAAATATTACTATTATTATGAAAAAGTATATGAATTTCGCCAGCTCTGTAGTTCCAATCGGTGTAAATAAGAAATACATTATTATTCCCAAGGGTACTGTTGCTGCCACTATCCATGGTTTTCTTCGTCCCCATTTAGTTTTTGTCTTATCTGAAAAAACTCCAATTAATGGATCATTCAACGCATTCCAAATTGACCATAATATAAAACCTATTGTAATATATAATGCATTTATTTTTATTACTCCGAAATAGAAAGTGAATATCAAATATGTGAATGATTGATATGCTATAGTATCTGAAAATTGACCTAGACTATATGCAAATTTCTCAAAAAAAGGATGTTTCTCTTCTGACATTTTATATAAACCTATTTTCAATATTTTATGTTTAAAAAATTATCATTATTTAGCTATTTTTATTAAGAATTTCAAATTTTTTCATTTCTAATTTATTTTTTGTATTTATTATATATTCTTTTTTTCACACATTTAAATTTGTGATAAAAAAGATTTCTATTGGAAATGAATTTTTCCTAAAAATTTGTTATGCGTTTATTTTCTTAAATAATTTTTAACTCCGATTTTAAACTTTTAAAAAATAATTTTTTATATTTAATCACATCGTTATATTATTATTAT
>CAZYEE010000107.1:0-11849 GCA_964646355.1 uncultured archaeon
GGTTGACCAATCTCTTTCACATATAAATTAACCAATTCTCTGTATTTTTCGAGATGATATGGAAGAATAGTATCCGTGAAATCCATAAAAACTTTATTTTCTCCAAAAACTTCATGTAATTCTTTTATTATACCAATGACCTTATTATTATCAATTAATCGGACATTACTCTTCCAAAATTTATGATTAACACAAAAAAGGCACCTATATGAGCAGCCTCTTGAGCTATTTAGCGGAAAATAAATTAAAGTGTTCTTTTCCTCCCTAGGAATGACTTCAAATAATGGATTTGGTAAAAGATTTAGTTCCTCTTCAGTTAGTGGTTTTTCATCTGGATTTTTAAATTTTTTTGTCGTGATACCTCGTATATCATTTATGGATTTGTCCTTAATAATGGCGTCTACTACATTATACAAGATTTTTTCAGCTTCGCCCCTAATTACAATGTCTAAATTACCATTACATTCATTTATTGATCTTTTGTCAAGAAAAGTCACGTGTTGTCCACCTGCAATCGTTATAATATTTTTATCTATACATTTAATATATTCTAGCGTCTCTTTCATTGCATTAAAATTAAAAGTATAGCAGTGCATTCCTACAATTCTTGGATTAAATCTTTTAATAACAGCCTCAACAGTTTCTTGTAGAGTATCTTTTTTCATATATTTAAAATGGGCGAGGTCGTAATACCCCACTTCAAATTTAGTATTAAGAACTCCTAGTAGTGAAAGCGGTCCGTTCATTAATGGTAAAAAATTTTTATCCTGTTGATGCGAAAATGGATAAAAGACATCAAACGGTCTGAGATAAGGTTTCTGAGGTGAGATAAGCATTAAAAAGTCCAAACTTTTCATTTTTTCACCAACGCGCTATTTTTATCTTTTTTACTAAAAATATATATTTAAACTCCTTTAATTGCGAAAAATATTCATAAATTGCGGTTTAAAATTCTCAAGTGAAAAAATATTTAACTAATAATTTTTGCATAGATCACATAAGCATCTTTTTAGTTTGTAGGTAAATATAACGATGAAGATATTCTGTATTTTAAGTGGAGTACACCCAGATTTGCCATCCGAAGAGATAATTAGTATATTAAAGGCTGAATCATTACTATTTACCATAATTAAGAGGTTAAAACAATGTCTAGTCCTTGAGATACCCAAAGAATCCCACATTAAAATTATTAATCGAGCGGCTTATTTAAAAGGTATTTATAAGCTGCTATTTGAATGCCCATTAACCAATAATTCTATAATAAAAGCTGTAAACAATACAAATTTAGAAATGGAATTCATCGATAATAAAACATTTGCCGTTAGAATTGAGAAATCAAGAAAAAAAGATATAAAATCAAGTTTTAACCTAAATACAGAAGAACTTGAAAGATTTATTGGGAGATTAATTTTACAAAAATACAAAAATTTATTAAAAGTTAATTTAAAAAATCCAGATATTCTATTTAAAGGCTTTAGATTTGGAAATCAACTTTTATTTGGCATTGAATTAGGCAAAATCGCTACAGCACAATTTCAACAACGTTCAGGGCCAAATAGACCATATTTTCATCCGTGTGGGCTTGATGCAAAATTTGCAAGGTTGATGATTAATCTAGCTATACCAAAAAGAAGGGCAATCATATATGATCCGCATTGTGGGATCGGTTCCATTTTAATCGAGGCGGGGTTTTTAGGATATAAAACTATTGGTTCAGATATTAATTGGAAAATGATTAATGGGAGTTTAATTAATTTAAATTACTATAGAATTCAAAATTTTGAAATATTAAGGGCAGATTCAAGGTTTATTCCTTTTAGAAAAGTCGACCATATTATTACTGATCCACCATATGGACGGTCATCTCCAATTAAAGGCACTAGCATTATTAATTTATATGAAAAATTCTTGAAACAATGTAAAGATATTATACATAATAATAACAGAATAGTTTTTGCTGCACCTAAAATATATTCAGAAAAAATTGAATCTATAGTAAAAAATTTAGATTTTGAACTCGTCAATTTATTTGAGCTCTATGTCCATAAATCACTTATCCGAAATTTATGGATTATTAAGCTACCAAATTGATATGGTATAAAAGATGAAAGTATATTTTCTAGGAACTGCGGGAACAGTACCCACAAAAAATAGGAATTTGATAGGGATTGCAATAAAAAGAGAGGGTAAAATCTTTTTATTTGATCCCGGTGAAAATAGCCAAAAACAGATGATTAGATTAAAGTTGAGTTTTTTAAAGGTTCATTCTATTTTTATAACTCATTTACATGGAGACCATATAATGGGAATTCCAGGTATTCTAATGTCTTCCGATTTATTAAATAGGACTAATGACCTATTAATTTTTGGTCCACCTGGAACTAAGAAATTTATTACTTCAATTCTTGATTCAATAATTCTAAATATCGGATTTGATATAATAATCAAGGAGGTTAATACAAAAGGAATTATTTATGAAGATAAAGAATTTTTTATAAAAGCTGGTCTGGCTGAACATAATTGCTTTTGTTTATATTATATTTTTGAGGAAAAACCCAGAAGAGGAAAATTTGATAGGCAAAAAGCAGTTGATCTGGGTGTACCTATTGGACCATTATGGAAAAAACTTCAGAATGGAGAAGATATTACCCTAAAAGATGGAAGAACCATTCGGTCAAGGGATGTAGTAGGGCCTCCAAGACCAGGGCGTAAGATCGTTATTGCATTGGACACAAGGCCCACTCAAGATATTCTAGAAGCCTCAAAAGATGCCGATTTATTAATAATGGATGGTTCTTTTAGTCATTCTTTGATAGATAAAGCATTAGAGACCAAACATTCTACGGTTAAAGAATCTGCACAACTGGCAAAAAATGCTGGTGTTAGAAAACTGGCTCTGACCCATTTTAGCTCCAGATATACAGATGTTTCCGAACTTAGAGATGAGATTAAGGATATTTTTCCTGATGCAATTCTTACTGAGGATTTGATGGAAATTCAAATTAAATATAGAGATAAAGAGAAGTAAATTGGTAGGAAATAGATATGGTTAGAATAAAAAACTGGGAATTAATGAATAGATTAATGTTTGATGTTAAATCTATTAAAAATATTGGAATAATAGCTCATATTGATCATGGAAAGACCACTTTATCTGATATTTTATTATCAAAATCAGGTATTATCTCTAAATCAGTTGCTGGAGATGCAAGAGTTCTAGATTATTTAGATGAAGAACAAAAACGAGGAATCACAATTAAATCTGCGAATATTTCACTGCTTTATAATAATTACATCATTAATTTAATAGATACTCCAGGTCATGTAGATTTTAGCGGGAAAGTAACTCGAGCACTTAGAATTATTGATGGAGTAATTGTGGTAATAGATGCAGTAGAAGGAGTAATGGTACAAACAGAGATATTAACAAAACAAGCATTATCTGAACTCGTTAAACCTATTTTATTCATCAACAAAATAGATAGATTAGTTAATGAGCTTAAATTAAGTGAAGATAAAATTCGTAAAAGATTGGACTATATTATCCAAATGTTCAATAAAATATTAATGAATTCTCTTCCAGAAGATTTCTATGAAAGGTGGAAAATTGTTCCAAATCGAAATAACGTTGTATTTGGTTCAGCGCTCCATCATTGGGGGTTTATTTATAAACAGATGATCTCTTCTGGTAAAAAATTTGGTACTATTATGGAGGTCTATAAAAAATCAGATAATATTCATGATTATAGAGAGATTTGCTATAATATTTTTCCATTAGATACTGCCATTTTTGAAGCTGTTATCGAAAATATACCAGACCCAAAAACAGCTCAAAAATACAGGATCCCAAAAATATGGAAGGGTGATATAAATTCTAAATTAGGGCAAGATTTAATCAATTGCAATAAAAATGGAATAACTCTCGTAGAAATTAATAAAATAATAAGTGATCCTCATGCTGGTAGAATAGCAATTGGTAGAATTTTTTCAGGATCCTTAAAAATTGGAGATAAACTATTTTTAATTAATAAAAACGAAGATTTTAGACTACTTAATTTGTATTTATTTATGGGCGCCAGCAAACACGTGGTAAAAGAACTACCAGCTGGAAATATTATAGGAATAACAGGAAATAAAGAAATACCAATTGGAGAGACTCTCATTAGTTATAAATATAAAGATTTTGCAACACCTTTTGAAGAGATAAAATACACTCAAGATCCTGTAGTTACTGTTTCTATTGAAGCGTACCACCCAAGAGAACTTAAAAAAATGCTTGAAATATTAAAGAAAATAGACCAAGAGGACCCTAATCTTGAGGTTCAGATAAATGAAGAGACTGGTGAATATCTTATCTCAGGAATGGGTGAACTTCATCTCGAAATTGTTACTAAAATGATAGAAGACCAAGGTGTAAAAGTAATTACCACAAAGCCAATGGTTAAATTTGCGGAAACTATCGGAAAAAAAAGTGAACCTATTCTATTTACCTCGAATGATAATATGTTTTCAATAAAATATAGTATAGAACCGCTCGACCCAACTACTATCAGTTTGCTTCAAAAAGGTATGATAACTAATTCAATAGACCATGATGAGCTCGTTTCAAAATTGTTAGAATTAAACAATGAAAATTGGACTAAATCAGAGGCAGAATTAATTATTTCTATTATTGAAAAAGCAAATATTATTCTGGATGAATCCAAGAAGTTTGTAAAACATTCTAAAAGATATTTTGATGATAAATTAGTCTTTATCATAAATTTATTCAAACAGGTTTTGAAACATGGGCCCATTCTTGGTGAAAAGATTCTTGGTCTTAAAATACGTATCAATGACTTTTTCGTAGATGATTCAATTATTGGACTTGGACCGATTATGGTCCTTGAAGAATTTAAAAGAAATTTCTACGCTGAATTTAATAAATGTAGGCCAGAGCTTCTAGAACCTATTTATAAAATCCAAATAACTACTCCTATAGACTATATGGGAAAATGCACAGCAATTATTGAAGGAAAAAGGGGAGAAATTGAACATATTTCGACCGAAGATTCATATGCTATAATTACAGGATATATACCTGTCAAAGAATCTTTTAATCTGGCTGATGAAATGAGGTCAAAAACCTCGGGCTGGGCTTTCTGGCAGACGGTTTTTTCACATTGGTCTAAAGTACCTGAAAATAAAATGCAAGAATATATAAATGATAAAAAAAGCCTTTATTTTAATCATAATCTTTAACCAATCTTACATAAATATTATTGTTTGGTTTCCTAATTGAATTTACCTTGCTTTATTATTTTTGCTTAAAAAACGAGGGTCTTAAAAACGTTTTTTCTCAATGAGAATTTGATAGATATTTTTATTCTAAAAGTCATAAAGGTGATCTTATTGTTGAAAGTCAATGTTAAAAAATTACAATCAGAACTAGAAAAAATTCGAGATGAAAACGGACTGCTGGGGAATATACTTTCCTCTGAAGAAGGATTAGTTATTTTAGATACTCTCCAATCTGAGGTATATGATTCAACCGTTATCTCAGCAATGGCTGCAAGCTTAATAACCGAAGATCATCTCGGATTCTCATCTCCTAAGGAAATCATTTTGTCATATGATGGTGAAAAAATTGTTATCAATAAATTCAATATACCAAAAAAGGATATAGACCTGCTCCTTATCTCCATTATTCCTCAAAAATTAAGATATTTTAAACGATGTCTTAATAAATCAATTAAAGTAGTTACTAAAAATTTCTAAAAATTTATATATACTGATTTGTCTATTTTTGTTATGAAGGAAGCTAAATTAAGCCCCCAAAATATCCAAAACATTTCTAATATTGTCAAAAATTCTCTCGAATTGAAAATTTTATTACGAAAAAAATCTCCTCATTTTGTACTGACCGATAATGATCTATTGGAATTAAATAAAACATTAACAGGATTGGAACAAAATATTCAACAAATTAGAGACTCTCTGAAGATATATCCTATAATAGACCGCAAAATTTCTCTATCAATCAAAGAATTTAAAGAAGCGCTAATTTTTCTGACCTCTAAAAATATTCAAAAAGAATTATTAAAATTTGAAATCCCTAAAACTAATATGCTCTTAATTTCTAGTCCGCTCTCCATTGACGATATTAAAAAAATTAACCCAAAAATCCCCGATTCCAATCTAAATAATCTTGAAAGACAAATCAACAAAATTTGGGATAATATAAACGCTAAGATTAAATCCACCCAGTATAAGAAAATATATTTCATAAAGGAAGAGAAACTCGCAAATGAACTTATTGAAAAAAAATTGACCGAGTTTTTTGACAAAAAGGGTCTAGAATTCTATGTTATTAAGTGGGAAAAATAGAATTAAAAGAATTATGCGGTTATCGGGATTCGAACCCGAGCCGGAAGCGTTCTCCGAAAGTATGAATATCTCATAACTTTTTGGGAGGCTTCTATCCTAGCCACTAGACCATAACCGCTCGATTTTATTATATATTATCATTGTTTCAGATATATATTAACTAAGACCTTGTTTAAATCCTTTTTTGGTTCTTTTATCTCTTTATGTGCTAATTATTTTCCACATTTTAAAAATTTTATTTTATCGGATATTACGGCATTTCTTTTGAATATAGTAAAATTCTTATAACAATTATTAGCGATAATTCAAAATTAGTAAAAAATCACGAATATGGTCATTAATTTCTAAATCTTCTTATAATTTAAAAGTAGATTATAATATTAATTATTGATATACAAATACTATCCATTAGTATTTTTTTGATCAAAAAGTTATTTAAAATTTTTCAGATTATTTTCAGATTAAATTTGAAATTTTTTCAGTTTTTTATCATTATAAAAAGGTTCATTTACTTAGCATTTGAATTATAGCTAGTTTCAGTTAATCCATTAGGACTTTGGTTATTAGGCTTTTTTCTTTTTAAATATTTAGTTTTGAATATAAAATATTCTTAACGCCATTGATTAATCGGAAAATCTTTCATTTAAAATATAATTGCAATAGTTTAGGAAAAAATTTTATATTCATCTCATTTTTGTATTATCAAATATTAAGATCACATCCTCTTAGGTGTAAATGTTGATAACAAGAGAGGTCATCAAGAAAATTAATCCAGATTTTTGTAAGGAGTTCATAGAAAAAGCAGCAGTAATTTTCGGAGAAGAAGAAGCGCAAAAAATTAGAGCTTGTATTCAATGCGGGACTTGTGTTGGTGGATGTCCATCTGCAAGAAGGACTGCATATAGGACTAAAAAATTGTTCAGATTAATCCAGTTGGGACTAAAAGAGGAAGCTATATCGGATGATGCTCTCTGGCTCTGTACTACTTGTTATACATGCCAAGAACGCTGTATCAGAGCTATAAGCACTACCGATTTTGTTAGGATGCTCCGCAACATCGCATTTGAAAATTTGAAAGCTACAAAACCACACCTGTTTGTATGTAATTTATTATTCAGGTTTGGTCATGCGGTCCCAGTAAACGACGACGTCAAAAAATTACGAAAGGAACTTGGGTTATTAGAGGTACCGCCAACGACCCATACTTATCCTGAGGCATTAGAGGAAGTTAATAAGATTTGTGAAGAAACAGGTTTTAAGGAAAAAGTTAGAAAAAATGAAAAAGCTCAAGAAGAAAAATCTAAATCAGAGTGATGTTCATGTCAGATGTTGAGAAAAAATTGGCTTATTCTTATTTTTTAGGTTGTCTCACGCCCAATCGTTATCCAGGAATTGAAGCAACGACCAAGAAATTACTGAAGTTTTTCGATATAGATGTCCTCGAGATGGAAGGCGCATCTTGCTGTCCTGCTCCAGGTGTATTTGGCTCATTTGATCTTATTAACTGGTGCACCATCGCAGCTAGAAATATTACCATAGCCGAAAAAAATGGCACCGATATTGTTTTGACCTGTAATGGATGTTTTGGGAGCCTACAAGAAGCTAATCACCTTATGATGCATAATAAAAGTTTAAGAGAAAGAGTAAATGCCACTTTAAAAAAGATCAATAGAGAATGGAAGGGAACAATTAGAGTTAGACATATAATTCAAGTATTGACAGAAGATATAGGAATCGAGAAAATCAAGGGAAGGGTAGTTCAACCTCTAACAGGTATAAAAGTAGGAGTTCACTATGGCTGTCATTTTCTTAAACCAAGCAAAGTAAGAGGACAAGGCTCGTCAGAGAGACCAACTATTGTTGAAAAAATTGTAGAAGCATTAGGAGCAGAAAGTGTTGAATATAAAGACAAGATAATGTGCTGTGGTGCAGGGGGCGGTGTCAGAGCATTCCAGAAAAATGTAGCTCTAGATTTTACTCGAGATAAGGTATTAAATATGAAAGAGGTTGGCTGCGATTGCGTTGTGGATGTTTGCGCCTTTTGCCACTTCCAATTTGATGTTGGTCAAAAAGAACTGAATGAGATGTATAATACCCAAGAGTTTAATCTGCCTGTAATATTTCTGACTCAATTAATTGGACTGGCACTGGGTTTTTCACCACATGAAATGGGTTTAGACGCTCAATCTATCAGTTCTAAACCATTGCTGGACAAAATTGCAAAAATAGAATAGATATATTCTTTTGATTTTTTTATTATTATAAAATTCAATGCTAATTATTAAATTTAAGGAATATAACCAATGTTTTTGCTTCTTGATAATAATTAAACCTATTTTTATTATTTTTGTATGTTTTTCTATCATTTCAAAAATTCAGCACATTTAAGTTATAATACCTCTTAATAAAATTATTCGTAAAATCATTATTATCATTTTCATTGAGAGAATATAGTAAGTCATTATAAGATTAAAATGGGTATAGACCTTGAATATATCGATAGGAATTCTATGTGGTGGTAAATCTAGTAGATTTGGGATGGATAAGGGTATCACATTAATTAAAGGAACTCCAATGATAAAAATAATTTATAACAAGATTAAAGGGCTATCGGATGATATAATATTAATTGTTAAGTCAGAGCAGTTTTATGATAGATATTATTCTATTTTTGAAGATAAAGTAAGAATAATGTTTGATATTATTAATAATGTAAGAAATCCGGTAATAGGTGCATATAGCTGTTTTAACTATTCAAAATATGAATATACTTTAATCTTAGCTTGCGATATGCCTTTAATCAAAGTTGAAGCGCTAAAATTTTTAATTAATAATATCGATGATTACGAGGCTGTTTTACCTATCCATCCAAATGGGTATACAGAACCACTGCATGCGATATACAAAAATAAAGCTTGCATTGGAAAAATAAAAGAGCTAATTCATATAAATTCAAACATTAAAATGATGGCATTTATAAAAAAACTCGAGAAAGTTTGCTATCTGCCAGTGAAGTTATTAAGAAATTTCGATCCGAATTTGGATATTTTTTATAACGTAAATACCACTCATGATATAGAATATGTAGAACAGAGATTAGAAGGTTAGGTGCTGATTATGATTCAAATTATCCCCATTAAAAATATTCCAATAATAAGACCTGGAGACAATATTGTTGACATAATTTTAAACGCCCTCAAAAAAAATAAACTACAATTAAAGGATAAAGACATATTAATAATTGCACAGAGCATAATTTCTAAATCAGAAGGCAATATTATAAATTTAGATGAAATTATTCCAAGTAAATTTGCTCAAATCCTTTCAAAAAGGTTAAATAAAGATGCAAAACATATAGAGATTATCTTACAGGAATCAAAATCCATTGTCAAAATCAGTAAAGGTAAGATAATCACTGAATCAAGGCTGGGATTTGTCTGTGCCGATTCAGGAATTGATCATTCAAATTCTCCCACTAATACCGTAACTTTACTCCCAAAAAACCCTGACGCTTCAGCATCGAAAATCAGGGATGAAATCATGAGAAATTTGGGGATTGAAATTGCAGTAATCATCACGGACACACATGGAAGAGCATTTCGAGAGGGCGCTATAAATGTAGCAATCGGAATTGCTGGGCTCGAACCAATACTAGATTATAGGGGGACAAAAGACATATATGGAAACAAATTAATGACCACAAAAGTAGCAATTGCAGATGAACTGGCATCTGCAGCTGAATTATTAATGGGAGAAGCTGATGAAAAAATTCCTATCGTATTAATTAGGGGCTATGAATATATCTCCTCTAATAAAAAAAATTTATCGAATAAATTAATCAGAAAAGAAGAGGATGATTTATTCCGTTAGAATATTAAATTTTTACCATATTTTGACCAGATATGACATGTCCCTTCATCTGAAACCATACATGGACCATATGGTCTCTCAGGTGTACATTCCTTTTCAAATAATTTACATTCAACAGGTGTCAATCTTCCAGTCATTATTAAATGACAGCAGCATCCAGGTTTGATATCTATCGATTTTTCTACCTTAATATCAAATTTTTTTCTGGCGTCGTATTCTGAATATTTTTCTTTGATTAGAAATCCGCCGTTTGGAACTCTACCAATACCTCTCCAATGCACAGTGTCGACATCAAATGCCTTTTCTAGCAGATTTTGGGCCTTTATATTCCCTTCCGGTTTTACCACTCTGCTATATTCATTTTCCGCATGAAAATCTTTTTCTATCATTTGTTTAATAAAAAGTGCGACTGAAATGAGTATATCCTCTGGCTCAAAGCCCGATATTACGGTAGGCATTCTGTAGGCTTTTGAGAACTGATCAAATGGTTTAATTCCAATAATAGTCGCTACATGCCCAGGACATATGAATCCATCGATTTCTAAATCTCCCAGTCCTAACAGCAATTCCATCACAGGTGGAATGGTCCGTAGAGAACACAATACGCTAAAATTCTCAGGTGGACCTGCTAAAATTTCATGTGCTATCGCTGGAGCAGTAGTCTCGAATCCAACCGCAAAAAAGACCACCTCTTTATCTGGGTTTTCTTTTGCTATTTTTATCGCTTCATTTGGACCATATACTGTTCTAATATCGCAACCTTTAGCCTTTTCATTCTCTAACGAGGAACTGCTTGAAGGTACTCTCACCATATCGCCAAAAGTCGTTATTATAATACCTTTCCTCGCTAAATATATCGCTTCGTCAATATCCCTCGCAGGACAAACACAAACAGGGCAACCAGGTCCAGCAATCAAATCTATGCTTGTTGGTAGAATTGATCGAAGCCCCGATGAGTTTATCACTTGTTCATGAGTACCACAGACATGAGTAATTTTAATTTTTTTACCCTCAGAACTCGCTTTGATATATTTTATAATTTTTTTTAAAAACGTCTTGTCCTTTAACTTCGATCTTACCACATCAATTTCATTTATAGCCATTCTCATCATTCAAAAGGTTCAATTATACCTATATTCATAAGTAAAAACATTTTAAATAAATGTGTGTAGATTTATTAATTATGACTGTTCATTCGAAAAAAAGAAGATTTCCAAGAATAACAGTAGATTCTATAATAGATCTTGGTGATTCTATAGTATTAATAAAACGAAAGAATCCCCCTTTTAAAGATCACTGGGCTATCCCAGGAGGTTTTATAGAACTAGGGGAAACTGTAGAAAATGCTGTAGTTAGAGAAGCAAAGGAGGAAACTGGACTAGATATTGAAATTATTAAAGTATTAGGTGTCTATTCCGACCCTGACAGAGATCCTCGCGGGCATGTAATAAGTATTGTCTATGTCTGCAAAAATAAAAGCGATCTAAAAAAAGATTTAAAGGCAGATACCGATGCTAAAGAAGTTAGAATCTTTAAAAAAGAAGAGATAAAGAACCTTGAACTCGCTTTTGATCATTCAAAGATCTTAAACGACTATTTACAATCCACTTAGA
>CAZYEE010000108.1:0-11762 GCA_964646355.1 uncultured archaeon
TTTACTATTATTTTTTTCAATTGACATGACTGTGCCATCTGTTGGTGCAACTAGCCCATCTCCTTCAGGCTTCCTGGAAGGATCGCGGAAAAAGAAAATAAAAAATGCTGTTAAAATAAAAAGAGGAGAGAAAAACCAGCCAAAATATGGAAACCAAGAACTGTATAAATAATTGAAGATTATTATTATAAAAATATTAATTATAATCGATGGAATAACAAAATAGAATCCCTCCTTAGCGAACATTATGTCATTCACCTCTTAATTTATACCATGTTATAAATCCCCAAACTATATAACCTATACACGCCCAAAATGCAGCAATAGACCATCCATGTGCTATTACATAAATTATTGGCCATAAATATGGAAGATACGGGGCTATTATTAAAAGAATTATAATAATTAATACTGATATTGCAGCTATTATTATATAATATCTCCATCTACCTCTCTTTTTTCTAACCTTTTTTGAATATCTTAAAAAGTCCGCCAGATTTAGAATTCCTAATATAATTACAAAGGCGCTTATTACCCATATATTTTGGAGAAAATAGTACCAACCTTCAAATAATTGATAAAATGATTTTATTGATGCATTATCACATGTAATTAGTAATTCATAGTAATATGTACATAAGAAATATGTAATTAAGGAGGATGTACTCATAGGGGTTACTAATCCAATGTATCCATCTGTCGTATCTTCAATATTGAACCATGCAAGCCTTAATACTCCACACATTGTAAAAATTCCACAAGAAACCAGTAACCATCCTCCACCAAACGCACAATATACCATTACTGCAGGTGCTACTACAAATGAGACACAATCGCTCAAAGAATCTACTTCCTTTCCAATGTCATTTTCTTGATTTAACTTTCTGGCTATCAATCCATCTAATGTATCTGTACAGATGGAGAAAAACATAAACAAGCAAGCCATCATAGTCCAATATCTATTAGATGTAGTAAAAGCTGTAATTGATAATATAATTGAGACAAATGCAAAAAAACTTCCACATAATGTAACATAATCTTTTGTTTTTAACAATCGCAATATTCTCGGCAATTAACTTATCACCATTCATTTTACAGAATTATATTAATCACTTCTTTAAATAATATAATTTTTTCTAATCCTTTAAAAATCATATTTTTGGTTAAAAAATAGCTTTTATCTAACATCTTATAATTATTAATTAATACGTATTAAGAATGAACCGATAGAATTGGAGAATTATAATTTTAATGCCTATATTTTTTTTAATCTAAAAGAGAATTGAGGTGTAATAAATTAATTTTCATATAAATATTATAGATAAATTTTTAATTCCACTTTCAAATATAGGAAACGAAAAATAATTAATAAGTTTTAAATAATTAATCTATAAAGATTTCAAGAAGGATATTTAAAAATAATGGCGGTGAAAAATGGCAGAAATTAGTTTAACGCCCAAGAATTTACCAGAACGGATTCCCTTAGAAGCGGATAGTATTAGTTGTGATGTGTTTGCAGGAAAAGATTTAGCGGGAATAAAGAATCTACCTATATTTGTTGGTAATAAAGAAAAAAAGCTTGAAGATTATTTTGATATTCAAGGAACTAGTGCTGATAATGCTGCAGAATTAAAAATAATAATAAATGGTAATGTAAATAATGTAAAGTATATCGGAAAAGGAATGACGGCTGGTGAAATTATAATAAAAGGATCTGCGGGTATGCATACTGCAGATTGGCTGAATGGTGGAAAAATCACAGTTGAGGGCGATGTTGGGAATTTTAGTGCTACTGAAATGAAAAAAGGTGAGTTAGTCATTAAAGGTTCTGCAGGTCATTATCTTGGAAGTGCCTATAGAGGAAACTGGAGTGGTATGATGGGTGGCAAAATAATTGTAGAAGGAAATGTTGGAATGGAAGCTGGTGCATGGATGAAAGGTAAATCAGCACTTTTAAAAATTCGTGGCAATGCCGATATTTTATTAGGAATTCATCAACATAGAGGTGTTATTATTGTTGAAGGTGATGTAGCTCCCCGGGCGGGGGCTGAAATGGCAGGTGGCACTATAGTAGTTTTAGGTAAAGTTGAAGAGTTATTGCCCTCTTTTAAATATATTGAAGAAGTTCCACTGGTTGAAATTTCTGAAAATGAGGCTATTAAGGGTCCATTCTTAAAATTTCAAGGTGATTTAGCTCAGAGACCTGCATCCAAACAAAAAGGAGCAATATATGCAAAAAAAGAGAAAAATGGGCATTTAATGTAAGTAAATAATAATAAAATAATCTCTTCTTTTTTATTCAATAGAAATTTTTTATAAAAATCTCAAAATTATGTATTTTATAAAAATCAATCAGATTTTTCTATTCAAAATACGCTTAAATTATTTATTTATGTTTTTTAATTCTTAAACTATAGCCAGATTCTAATTTATTCCAATAAACAGTTCAAAATACTTTTAATAATAGCAATTTTTCTCTTTGAATTAAACTTTAATACTTAATTTATATTAAGTGAATAGGTATTCTATAATTTCGACAAATGATTTCTAAATATTTTAATAAAACCAATATCTTTAAACAAATGTTTAAAAACATTATCAGTTAAGAGTTCCAGCCTTTTTAGAATATTTACAATGTTAAAAATAGGCAGTTGATTAAATAATGGTAAAAAAACCTGAAAATAAAAGATACGTTAAAATACAGATTCATGAAATGAATAAAATTACAACAATTAAAAAAAATGAAATTAAAAATGGTATAATAAGGGTAAGAGGTCTTTTAAAAAAAGATGATAGATGGGTTACCCAGTCATATGAAATACCATTGGAAAATTTTGGAGTAATAGAGAAAAATATAAAGAATAGATTAATGGAAATGTTTATGAATCCTAATTTAATAGTTGACGTAGAGACTTCTAGGTTTATTAGAAAGCTTACGGATGAATATGGTGATATTATTCCTTTAAAACCCAAGAATTTGTTATTTAAAACAAGTAGATATAAAAAAAGATTTAAAATTAAACAGAGAAGGGTTTAATCAAACGCGAAATTATATTTTTATGAATAGAAAATTTATTTCATAGTTTATTTTATTTTTCTTATGTTGAAAAAACTCTATTAATTTTATCAATAATTATAGGAAGTTGATCTTCTACATCCAGAGGATCTTGTTCTTTTGGCATTTTTACGAGTAAAACTGTTAGTGGATTAATATATTTAGCTAATATATGTCCGTACCCTTGTACATTTGTTGCTATAAATATATCATTCGGGATAACTTTTATAGTGGCATATTTTATCCCTCCTATGATAATAGAGGAAGCAGAGGCTTGCCAATCAAATATAAACTTCGACAAATCTTTTTGGACATTCCATTCCGAAGTTTGATATAAGATTGTCCCATCTCCTTCGACATCGACTAAGGAGATAATTGAATTAAGAATTTGACTATTAAAATTATCAATTATATTAAGAATCATATCCAATTTTTGGTCCATCGTCTCTTCTTCAATTGGTATTGGAGCAGCTTGTGTTTGTGTTTCAATTGGTTGAGCGGGAATATTTGAGATTGGTGGACTGGAGACTTGAGCTGGAGTAGATGTATGTACAGGTGTTGAAGAGGCGGGAGTAGATATGGGTGTGGGAACAGGTGTAGGTGCAAAAGTGGTTTTTGCAATAGAGCTGGGTATTTCAGAAGTAAATTTGAATTTTTTAACAGATTCACTGGCTAAAATTTTATTAACTAAAATGCCTCTTTCTTCAGCTGTAGGCAAAAGAAATATTTTATCTAAAATTATTTCTAATACAGGAGTAGGTAATTTTGGTAATTCCGATTTTAATCTGATTTTCAAAAAATCTCTGCTTGTTTCATCACCTAATATTCCTTTACTTAATATTTCCTCTACTTCTTTAATTTCCTTTAATTTACCAAACAGTTTTTCATACTCTTTAATTATAAGATTTTCATCTGAAATATCTTTAATCTTATTTTTTAATTCAACCAACATAGTATATTGA
The DNA here is from genome assembly GCA_964646355.1 of uncultured archaeon. Taxonomy (GTDB): domain Archaea; phylum Asgardarchaeota; class Lokiarchaeia; order Helarchaeales; family HEL-GB-B; genus HEL-GB-B. The sequence continues at coordinate 4,018 of CAZYEE010000108.1, forward strand.
TCAATTTTTAAAGTAATCCAACCTTTTTCCTCATATTCAATAATTGTTTTTAATATATCGCTAAATGGGAGATGTGTTATTACATAAATATCTTCTATAGTTTTTTCACCATCACATAGTTGCAATATTTTTTTAGTATTTTCATCAATTTCAGTAAAAAGAATGACATTTTTAATACAAACTGGTTGTAATAATTTTTTACCCTCTTTTTCTTCAATTTTTTCGCTAATTACCTCCTCTTTGAGCGGGATTTTTGGGTATATTTCAACTATTTTGTTTTTTTCCATCTCTCTTAAAATTTTTAGGGTCTCTTCACTTGATAAACCGACTTCTTTTGCAATTTCACTAACGGTTCTTTCACCATCGCAGAGAATATTAATGTCATACTTTTTTTTACTTATCATTCCAAGTCTAACTGCTGTTTCGGGGAATTTTTTAATGCTAATAGGTTGATACTCGGGTTCTCCATCCCCCTCATAATCAATTTTTATCCAGCCTTTTTTCTCGTATTTTTTCAAAATTTTTACTACGTCATTCCAATTTAATTTGGTTAAAATGACAATATCTTCTATAGTATTATCACCATCACTGCAATTCTTTAGTACCAGATATTCCTCATCAGATATTCCAAGGGTAAGTGATACATTTTGGATTAATTTCGGCTTAAATCTTATATTTGCCATAATATTATTCCTCTTTTATGTTTAAATAGTGAATTACTTCAATATATTTACAATATGCTAAATATGGACAAAATGATCATAGTCAATATTTTAGTATAAATTTATAATTATATATTATTTATTATTCATTTTAAAATCTTAAAGATAATAGATTAAATAAAACTAAAATATTGTAGATTTAATAATCATAATTATCGAATAAATCCTTGAGTTATATGAACTAAAATCAAATACATTTGAATAAAAAATCTATAATATTTTTCAGAATAAAAAAATATAATATAATTTTAAATAAATTATCAAAATCGGGTTAAAATTATGAGGATAGTTTTTGCATCATCGGAGGTATTTCCTTTCATAAAAAGTGGTGGACTTGCTGATGTTTCAATGGCATTACCCAAGGCTCTTTCAAAATTGGGGCATAATATTTCTATTATAATGCCCAAATACGGTAATATTTCCAATGATACTTTCAAACTTAAAGAAATAGTTAGAAATTTACAAGTACCCGTTTTTGATGAGAAAGCTACCATTTACAAAACAAGCCTGTTGGATACAGAAATAACTGTATATATGATAGAAAATGAATTTTACTTTAATAGAGATGAAATTTATGATGATTATGATGATAATTTAGAGCGATTCTCTTTTTTCTCAATATCAGTTCTTGAATTATTAAAATATTTAGATCATTCAACTGATGTTATACATTGTAATGATTGGCAGACTGCCATGATACCTGCATATTTAAAAATACTTTATAATAATGACCCATTTTTCAAAAAGACTAAGACATTATTCACGATACATAATTTAGGATATCAAGGTATTTTTGATGGTAGTAAATTCGCAAAATTAGGTCTTGAGCCCAAATATTTTCATTATAAATATTTAGAATTTTATGGAAAGGTTAATCTTTTAAAAGCTGGGATCGTTTTTGCTGATAAAATCAGCACAGTAAGTGAGAGATATGCAAAAGAAATTCAGACCCCAGAATATGGTTTTGGACTAGACGGAGTTATTAAAGAACGCAGTAAAGATTTATATGGGATATTAAATGGGATTGATTATGATGTCTGGAATCCCAAGAAAGATCCATATATTTGGAAGAATTATGACATAAATACTATTGATAATAAATATGTAAATAAATCAGAATTACAAAAAATAAACAATCTTCCTGTAAAAGATGTTCCTTTAATTGCAATGATCTCGAGAATGGTGCCTCAGAAAGGATTTGACCTTGTTATTGAGATATTAGATGTATTATTCGAATTTGAAGTTCAGCTTATTATATTAGGAACTGGGCTTAAAAAATATGAAGATTTTTTCAGAGAATATGGGGCTAAACAGCCAGAGAAATTAGGTGTACATATCGATTTTAATAAGAAAAAATCACATCAGCTTGAAGCAGGAGCGGATATTTTTTTGATGCCCTCTCGTTATGAACCTTGTGGCCTTAATCAAATGATAAGTCTTAGATACGGAACAATTCCATTAGTACATGAAACAGGAGGGTTGGCAGATAGTGTTAAAGATATTTCCAAATATGAAGATGGAAATGGTTTTGTATTTTCCAGTTATTCACCTATTGAGCTTTTAAAAACTATTATTAGGGCCATTAAAACTTATAAGAATAAGGAATTATGGAAAAAAATAATGATTAATGGTATGAAAATGGATTTTTCATTTGATAAATCAGCTAGAAAATATGAGAAATTATATTATGAAATGATTTTAGCTTAAAGTTTGAACTCAATTAACATAATTTTAATAATTATGATAGAACAAATTAAATTTGGGTTTAGAAGGTGTATATCAAAGATAATTATATGGTTGACAATAGAATTTGTGCAAGTGCAAATAAGAATATCATTCCCGAACTTTCAGCAACATTAGGAGCAGCTTATGGTACATTTCTAAAAAATAGAGGTGTTGTTGTATTAGCTAGAGATTATAGAGCAGATAGCCGAATGTTAAAAAGATCATTTGCTTCGGGCTTGATGTCTGCTGGGGTTAATGTTCTAGATATTCATGCAGGCTCTAGCTGTATACTCAGATTCACAATAAGAAGATTTGGAGCAAGTGGTGGAGTAATGTTCACAGCTGGTCATGCATATTCGGGTGAAACACTAATTAAATTTTATGATGCTCACGGGATAGAATACGGTCAGAAATTTTTCCATAAGATTTTTGATATTATAAATCAAAACAAGATCGTAAGAGTCTCACCAACCGAAATTGGTCAGATATCTACAGCAGAGGATATAAACATAAATACAATTTATAATAAATCCATGCGACAATTTATTGATAAAAATGTTCTTTCAAAATCAAATTTAAGAGTTGTGATGGATTGTGCTAATGGCCCCGTTGGTATAATTGCTCCGCCATTATTTAGTAGCTTGGATATTGATGTTATTGCAATAAACACTTTCATTCCTGACAGAAATATTCAACTTCTTCCCAATATCAATTCCATTCGTAAAATATCTAGGATTATCTCATCAGCTGATGCTGATTTTGGAGTAGCCTATGATGTAGATGCCTCTAAAGCACTATTTTTCGATGAAACTGGTACCGTGATCGATTCTGATATGTTAATTATGTTATTTTTTATGGATCTCATTAATAAGAATATAAAAAATCCAATCGTAATAACATCACAGACTACTACTCGAATGCTTGATGAACTTGCAAAAGAATATAATGTGAAATTGATACGGGTTGAGAATATACCTGGGCATGTTAGTAATATGATACGATTAAAAATGGCTAATCTTGGAGTTTCAGATGGTGGAAAAATTAGATTCCCAATGTACGCACCTTTTACTGATACTATTCTTGTCGCTTTAAAATTATGTGAAATGCTGGCATATACAGGAGAAAAACTTAGTAATTTAATAGCACAATGTCCACAACCTATCAGAATGCAAGAAGATGTTGTAGTAGATAAAGAGGTATTTTACAATTATCATTTATATTTAAATTCGCTTAAAAAGGATGTAAAAAAGATAATTGACATCCTTTTTGGTGTAAAAATTTTCTTTGATGAAGATACTGGGTTTATCACGGTCACACCCCAATTATATTTTGATAGGCTAAGATTAAGCGCAGAATTAAAAGATGGTATAAATGCAAATAGTTTATTTGAAATGGTTAAAAAGGCACTAAAAATTAAAATGATTAATTAAATAATGGGAAAACTTAAATTTTTGATTAGAAAATAGATAAGTTTAATTTTTATTGACAATTCTAAAATAAACTTGAAATTTAACAAATGCTTTTCTTTTAATAAAAGCAAATTTACTTCATAGATTTATTAAAATTCAAATCAAATTATTTTATTACTCCTCATATCCTATTTTTGAATTTGGTTGAATAATTTTTTGATTTTCTGTTTTATAATCATCCTTTATTTCAGAATTTGCACCTATTATACACTCCTTTAAATTCACATTATTTCCTATTGATACATTATTACAAATAATACAATCATTTAAATTACAATTTTTTCCAATTCGCACATTTTCCCAAATAATTGTATCCATAAAAGATGAGTTTGATTCAATAACTGTATTATTCCCGATAACAACTCTTTCCTTGAATTTTACACCACTTTTTATTATAACATTATTTCCTATAGTGATTAAATTATTCTCAAAAATTACACCATCTTCAATTTTGCAGTTATCTCCAACCCAAATATTTTCTCTTATTTCGTAACCTGGTGGTAAAATTGGCCAAGCCCACTTTCTCATTACATCCCAGTTTGTCCATTTATATGTAGTAGGATTTCCTGCATCCATCCAATAATATTTTTCTATATAACCAAATAATTCATATTCGTTTTCAAGTAAATATGGGAAAACGTTTTTTCCAAAATCCATTAAATTAACGCTTTTTAATATATCGAGGATTTCTCTCTTAAATATATATAGTCCTGTATTGATTAAATTTGTATATAAAAATACTGAACCTTTATGAGCATCCATAATACTAGATATAACGAGTTCTTGATATCCTGGTTTTTCTAAAAAAAGATATATTTTCTGATCTTTATCTAATAGAATAACTCCAAACTGCTGTGGTTGATCTGTTGCAGTCATACTAATTGTCGCAAAAGCATTTTTTTCCTCAAAAAACCGAATATTATCTTTCAAATTAATATTTGTAATAATATCAGCCATAGACACTATAATATTTTCTCCTTCTACATAGTCTGCTACTTTTCTAACCGCATCTGCTGTATCAAGTGGATCTACTTCCGGAATCTGAATTCTTACATTTCCCCAGTCTTTTGAATTAACATATTCCTTAATTTGATCGCCTAGATATTTAACTACAATTATTATATCATCTATTCCATTATATCTCAATAAATCAATAGCATAATGAATCATGGGCTTATTTACTACTGGTATAAGAGGTTTGGGCCTCAAACTAGTAAGTGGCCTCAATCTTGACCCAACTCCACCCGCAAGAACTACAGCAGTATATTTTTTCATAATCTATCCACTTTTATTTCTCTTTTTAAAATTTTTAAGCAGTTTTAATTAATTTAGGTCATAATTGTTGATTTAGGTCATAATTGTTCAATTTTAATAATTATATGAAATTTTACAGATTGATTAGGTCCTATTTCCAAAGGCTTTATTAAAACGACTGATGTACCTTGATATAACATGTCTTTTGATCCATCTGTGGTGTTAAAGGTATAGATGTCATACTTTAAAATTATATTTTTTTCACTAAATTTAATTTCCAACCCAATATTTTTATCAAATGCTTTAATTTTTATTTGATTTGTATCAAATTTGTTATTTTCATAAAGTGCATATTCATTATCATCTATAAATATTTTAGACTTTATAATATCGCCGCTCAAATAAAATGGAAACTCAGTTAAATAATTTATAGCCAGTTCTTCATTTGATAAATTTTTTATTTCATAATAAACAGAAAAATTTGAATCATTTTCTTTAAGTTTTATAGATTTTAATATTTCTATATCATAGGCATTATCATCTTTATGGATTAAGCCAGTCCTCCATAATTTTGCAATAATCATATCATCCTGTATTTCTATAGAAGATTCATATTCATTATCAACAAAATTACCGCATTCTATATATTTATCATTTATTAAATTTTCAAAATCTATAGTATCAGTAGTAAAGTGGTCCATAAAAGCATATTTTCTCCATCTATCATATGGTAAGTTATTATTCTCATTATGATAAGCCTCTTTTCTTCTCTGAAACACATTTAATATATTATTACATGATATTTTGTCATCAATTTCAAATATGCTACCTCCATGAAAGCAGTTAATATAAATATTCAATTTATTTGTTTCCATTATTATTTCATTACGTCCACAAAAATCTATATCAAGCTCCCTAATACTTGGCGTAATAACACTTTTATAACTTCTCATGATATTTTCAATTATTTTCTCTGCCCTTATTAAATGATGATAAATAGATTGTCGCATAAATGCAAAATAAACACCGCCAAATTGTCCATGCCAATAAGGATCATTGCATTGGCTTTTATAAATTTCTCTCCATGCATTTTTCATAGCTTCAATCATTTTACCCTCTCTATTAAGTCCGAAAAGACCTTCAACTAATTTTATCTTATCTCTTACATAATACATTTTTTTATGCATAGCATTTGACTCATGATATTTTATAAAAAAGCCTCTCCAGAAACCACCTTTCGCAAATTTAAGTATGTCATTGGAATATGGGATCTCCCCTTTTTTAGCTTTATCAACTAAATTTTCTAAACGTTTTCTCGCAGGAGTCGGTAATACCCAATAGGACATTTTATCATATGATGCTGTGGGCATATAAACAAGCCCTTTTGGCATAAATTTTTTTAAATACTCATTAATCGTGATAATATTAAGCCAATCCAACTCTTCTAATTTTGTAAAAAATTTAGGAAGCCATGGAGTACCATCATAACCTTGACCAAAACATATATCATAAGTAGTCCTATCTCCAGCGGGCCAAACGCCCATTTTTTCCGCGTCATCAATCAAAGTGATTAATCTGTCTCCTTTATTATCTGGATATTTGGATAAATATTCAATAGATTCTTCCACTTTTTTCCATGGTGTTAGATATCGCAATTTTTCATTAATAGGTACTACTGTCACTTTTGATCCTTGTTCTTCTGTTATATAAGGATAGAAAGTCTCTTCCTCTGTTAAACCATTGGCTCTAAGATGAAAATCATCAATTAATATATATTTTAATTTAGCTAACTCTAAAATTTTAGGTAAATGCGGTTCCCAAACCCTTTCTGCTAGCCAGAAACCATATGTTTCTAAGCCAAAATTCGATTTTATAAAATCTTTAAGCATATTTATTTGAGCTAACTTATCCTCATCTGGGATTACTGCAAATATAGGCTCGTAAAATCCGCCCGATAATAGCTCTATTTGCCCTTTTTTAGCCAACTCTTTAATTAAATCTATATATTCTGGATGTTTCTCTAAAAGCCATTCAAGTAATGAACCTGTATAATGCAATCCACACTTGATTTTAGGATGCTCAGTTAATGTCTTTATTAATGGCAGATAAGAATTTTTATATGCGTATTCTATTACATGGTCAAAATTATCGACTGGCTGATGAAAATGAAATACAATTGAAAAATTTAGTTTCTCTTTAATAATTCTCACCCTAAATCTTTTATAATGATAATAATAATCATTATTTTAAAATATTAATTGTTAATTAAACTGAATATGATTTATAATATCTCAATTATCTTTATGATTGTGATATATTTTCAATATATTTGATATTAAACTCTTTTTTATTCTGTTTACAGATTGAAATTGCCTAATTTATGAATTAATTAATTTGATTTTAAAGAATATGGAAATTTTTTAATAAACGTTAATTATGGGAATTTTTTTATTTTGTAATAATTTTTTCATCTTAATTTTAATTTTAATTAAATTATCAATAGATATTCGTCTTACTGAGGTTTCTGCTGGAGGACGAGAAATAGAATACAGCTGAACCGAATCTGGTATAATAA
>CAZYEE010000109.1:0-11734 GCA_964646355.1 uncultured archaeon
AATAAATTTATTATAAATTATAAGAATTCATAAATTACAAATATTTCTAACCTATTTTCTAATCGAATTATTATTTTTAATATTGAAAAAGAAAAAGATTATTTTGAAACTATATATTCTAATCTATCAAAAATTTCTTTCAATAAAAAAGGTACTAAAAAAATCCACCAAATGAACAACCATATTGGCATTCCCAGAAAACTTGGGTTTATATATTCATACAATCCAAATGTGACCATTAAACCCTCAAACATAAATGCATAGGGTAGAATCGTAATAATATAAAGTTGATTCTTTTTTGGTCTGAAAATTAAAAATCTTATACTCACTATTATTCCATAATAGAGTGCTGGAATCCATGCATCTAAATAATAAGTATTATAAATTATAATACGAAGAATCAAGAGGATAATTATATCACATATTAATTGATAATCTATCCAACCTTTCAGGAACTTTCCATCCTTTTTAAAATCTTCACCTTTAAACCATTTTATATTAAAAATTTTTCTAAATAGCAAAAATACTTGTCCCCAAAATAAAATCATCCAAAGAGGTAATAGTCCGTTTAAAAATGGTATTATAGTGATTGATGTATAGTTATATACTCCATTTAGCATAGATAATAGATCATTACCACCACCTGCTATAACTCCTAACAGAAAAAATGCCCAATCACCTTTTTGATTGCATAGTATAAATCTAATAATAATTTGGATGCAAAAAATAAATGTAATTATAATTGTATATAAAACATCAATCGAGGCTAAATTGCCGAAAATACCAACGGTTATAATTACAATAATTAGAAATAATATTTCCCATTTTAATCTAGCTTCTTCTGTCCTAATCTCAAAATTGAAAATTTTTCTCATTGTTAATACATCTAAATTTTTTTAGCGAATAAAATTTATTTAATTATTAAAACACCCTGTTTTTTTCAATTTCTGCTTTTTATTATAATAGATTCATTATCTCCTTTAAAATACCACTATCTATAAAGCCTTCAACTAATGCTCTAAAATATACATCAGTAACACAGTTCTGCATCCATGCACAATGACCATGGCATTGATTGGGCCCATCTCCGTGAAAATTTGTCGCATCAAAAATCTTTTTAGCAGCTTTATGTAATTCTTTTACATTCTTATATTTTAATACGTTAATCTTTATTGCCTTTGGATATGCTTTACATGGCCAGAAAAGTTCTCCATTATAATCGATATGATCAAATACTATAGGTGAACAACAAATCTGATCAGTTTTCCTTAATAGTTTTTCAAGCATATTTTTAGATGCTATCATTGGGTATCCTTGTTCTGCTCGTTCTAAAATTTTATCCACCAATTTTTGGTATTGGGGATTATTTAATAGTTCATAATCAGGTTCATGTCCTATATTTGCAGAAACAGGTGAAAATGTTATATTCAAATCATTACACCAATCTAATATACTAAAACATTCCTCAATAGTCTCTTTTGTTATTACTGTATTTGCTACTAATTTAAAAGGAACATAGTTTTGCAGGATTCTAAGAGTTAAAATATTTCTAAGCACCTTATAACAAATACCTTCTTTTACTTGATAAATTTGGGAGAGCTGTGGAATGGAAAGACTATCAAGTGAGATAATTATTACATCCATTTGCATTAAAAATTTCTTATATTTTGGTTTTAGAAGCAGATCTCCAATGAGCGAACCATTAGTATTTATCATATTAAACATATTTAATTTAGTAGAGTATTCTAATAATTCTGGAAGATCGGGTCTTAATGTAGGTTCTCCACCACAAAAGTAGATCGCAGTTGATTCCTTCATTATTTTTATCAATTTTTTTCCTTGTTGTGTAGTAAGATCTTTTTTCAATCCCTGTTTATACAAGAGTGGATATTTTCCTCCTCGATGATCACTACAATATGTGCACGTAAAATTACATTTATTCGTCATTGTCCAAATATAGAACAATGGAATAAAATTATGGTCTCCCTCTCTGATCTTATTTTTGTTTATCAGTAGATTCTTAAAAGTTCTCAATAGAGCTAAAATTTTTCGTTTTTGAAGGATAGTTCCTTGAAGTATATTTTTTCTGGTATTAATATTTTTAAGAATTCTTATTGCTAATGATATTGCGTCTTTATTTAATAAATTCCAATCTGGATGAGAATCTTTTGGCTTATACTTATCAAAATTCAGTTTGCTGATATCATTTAATCCTGCATTCATTGTATATTTTTTAAGTAGATAATAAATTTAATTTTTTCTTTAAGTTTTTTAATAGAACCGTTAAAATTAGGATAATTTTAGGTAATAATTCTTAAAATCATCAAAATTAGACAATTTTAGATGATAATTCGTAAAATTAAAAATAAGTTTGACATTAAATAATCTATCAACGAATTTGTAAAGTGAAATAAATATATCTAAAAATTATTTTATGTTGTTTTTTATCTTACATAATGATTTTAAGACATACTTTTATTATTATTTATCTAAGCTTGATAATATTTTACTCAATGAATTGACTTTATCCATATCTCCAAGTTGGGTGGCAATTCTAATGGCTTTTTTATAAAGAAACGCACTGTATAAGTAATTCTCTTTTGCTATCTCATTTTCTGCTTTTCTAATCAATGTATTTAACTCATTTTTATGTTGATCTAAAATAAGTTGATATTTTATTGGGTCATTCTGCTTTATGTTTTTCATATATTGTTTTATTTCATTGGCTATTTTTGTAGCCTCATCTTCATAACCCAATTCTTCACAAATCTCTCTATACTTGGCTAAGTTATCAATAATTTCGTGAGGTTCTGTATTTTCTTTTAGATTTTGTAATTGATGGAACATTAAATTTTTCTTCTTCTTTAAATCTGTCCATTCAGTATTTTTAGTTTTTAAAAATTTGAACTTATCTTTTTTAGGAATGCTTACGAGATCTCTGATAATTAAACGTTGGAATAAATAGCTTGTATCTGCCAAGTGCATATTTATTTTTTCAAGAAATTTTTTAGGTATACCTTCTATTGGTGATATTATTTCATCTTCCTCAAGAGTAGTTTCAATCGCCCTAAGACGTTCTTTTTCTTTTTCTTTTTCAATTATTGGTTCCATTTTGTCCATAGGTAAAGCCAAAAATAATCCGTTTTGTTTTAAATCGAAAAAGGCACCTAAAATTTTATCTGTGCTGTAATTTTTATGTCGCTTTATGTTCTCAATTATATTTGAAAGTAAAAAGTAATCGGCTTCTTTTTGTAATTCTGAGGCTACACTTACTATTAAACTCTGTAAACCTGACAAATTTCGTTCCAAATCTTCAACATTTACCTCTGATTTAAATCTGTGAGGCCAAGACATTGAAACTTTGAATATTTCTTCAACCAGCTCATTAGCATTTTTAAATTCTTTAATATCTCCTTTATAATTTATTAAACTATCTTTAAACTTGTTTTCAAATTTAGAAATAAATTCCGCAAGAGAAATTCGTAGAGAATTTGATGGTTTTTTATCCAATATAAGCGCAACTTTAACAAAATCCCCTGAATTGAGTAGAATTATAAAATTCGCATATGAAAGTTCAAAACCTGTTTGAGATGTGCTATTCTTTCTAATAATTGAACTATCTTGAAAGGAAAGAATAGCTGTCAAAAACCCTGAAATCAGTTGTGGATCAAAGTGCTTTTCAGCAAATGAGTAATTGTAAATAGAAATACCCGAATCATGAATTACCATAAGATGATCAATATTTTGAAGATCATTATATTTTTGAAGTAATTCCAGATTTCTTTTATCTTTTACTCTTAACTTTTGAGCTTGATCTCCAAATGCTAATATTTTTTCAAAATCTTCTATTAAATTTCTAAATTCGACAAGCAAAGGTACATTTGCTTCCTCAATTGCATTTTGTATTAATTTCTCAATTTCTGGATATTTTCTACCCGTTAGTTTTGTTATTGTCGGAATCAACTCTTCAAATTTGTTGATCATTTTCATCATTTGTTTCTTAGTATTTCAATTATAAAAAAATATTATTTAATATGAATTGCTCTATTTAATTCAATTTAAATCTAATGTTTAAAATTCGTAGATTTTCTTTAAATTCCAATGCAAATCAATTGAGGTTTAAAATAAAAGTAATTCAAATAAACATTTAATTTTTTATTTATAAGTTTATCTAAAAATTATAAAATAGTTAATTTTTAACCAATTCTAATTATACTTTTTCAGTTTAGAAAAACTTTATCATGTTTTTAACGCGTTTTATTTAATTAATTATTTTATCATTGGAAATAATAGTTTTATTCAATCTATGATTATATAGCATCGTAATAATAATTTCAATTTAATATTTGTTTATCATATTTTTAAAGTAAAAAATTCAATACTAAATTTTTTTATAAGAATTCATAATTATAAAAATTGGATTGTCAAAATCAGAGATTGAAAAATCTATTTTAAAAAATATTTTACTATTAGTTTGAGCGTAATATGTATGATAAAATCTATAGCAATAATCGGAACTCAATGGGGCGATGAAGGTAAGGGTAAAATCGTTGATTTTATCACAAAAAGATATCATGCAACTCATATAATTCGCTATTCTGGTGGAAATAATGCAGGACATACCATTATTATTGGAGATAAAAAAATTGTTTGCCATCTCATCCCATCTGGTATTATGAACCCAAACACTGTTTGTATTATTGGAAATGGCATTGTAATTGATCCTAAGATTCTAATTGAAGAAATCAATAATCTGAAATCCTTAAATATCACTATTTCAAATGAAAATTTGAAAATCAGTGAGAATGCTCATATTATATTACCTTATCATAAGAAATTGGACTCTGGAAGTGAAAAATTAAAAGGAAAGGAAAAAATTGGCACTACACAGAGAGGCATAGGACCCGCTTATGCTGATAAAATTAATAGAATGGGGATTAGAGCAATTGATCTTATAAATGAGAACATATTTAGCATGAAATTAAAGAAAAATATCGATTTTTATAATAAAATCTTACCTTATATCTATAAAGAAAATGAAATCGACTATAAATCTACTTTAGAGCAATATTTAGACTATGCTAAAATAATCAAGCCATTTATTGAAAATATCAGTCTTTATTTGTTTGATTTACTAAATTCTAATAAAGATCTGGTAATTATTTTTGAGGGCGCCCAAGGAACCCTTCTTGACATAGATTATGGCACCTATCCCTATGTTACCTCCAGCAATCCTACAATTGGCGGTATTTTTACAGGAAGCGGAATTGGTTTATTAGATATTGATAAGATTGTAGGTATTGTCAAGGCATATACCACGCGAGTAGGAAGAGGTCCATTTCCAACTGAATTACTTGATGATATCGGGACTTATTTACAAGAAAAGGGAAAAGAGTTCGGTGCTACTACAGGTAGACGTAGGAGATGTGGATGGCTTGATATTCCAATAATCAGATATGCCATTAAAATAAACAATATCAATTCCATTGTTTTGACAAAACTTGATGTTTTAACTGGTATTGATAAGATTAAAATCTGTACAAAGTACAAAATAAATGGGAAGATATATCAATATTTTGTAAATAATTTTGAAGCACTACAGAATTGCACACCTATTTATGAAGAATTAAACGGTTGGAATGAAGATATTACTAATGCTACTAGTTATAAAGATTTGCCCACTAACTGTAAAAAATATATAGAAAAAATTGAAGAGTTGATTCAAGTTCCTATAGATATAATTTCAGTAGGGCCTGATAGGGATCAGACAATAATAAAAAAAGAACTCATCTAAAATTTATTATGTTTATTTCTATTGATATATTTCCAATATGTAAAAAATAGTTAAAATTTATTGATAAATGAATTTATATTTGCATATTTTTTTCAATTTTCATTGAGAATGGATTATCATTTTCAAGAATTGAGTTCATTATTTTTACATGCGGTTCCATTACTAATCCTTTTTGTATAGCCATTTCTCTAAGTTTTATGATCATGTCAGGTATATTTATTTCACTGGGGCAATTTACCTGGCATCTTCTACATAATGTAGAAACAAACAAGCCCATCTTAACTGCTTCTTCCAGACCATTTTCAGCAAGCAAATAGGTCTTTATTAAACCTATTGGACCTCTTGAATATTCTGAACTTAAAATCTCTAAGCCTAGAATTTTTATTAATGGACATGCAAGAAAACATCTACCACAATTAATACACTGAAGAATTTCTTCAAATTCAGTCCCTTTAATTTTTGATCGATAATCATCAAGAAGAATTACATGAACTTCTTTAGCTCCATGCATCTGTAGAACTTCAACTCCTCTTATATCTGCAGTTCTACTGGGCCCTTTAATGAACGAAGTATAAGCGCCCATTAAATCTAACGATGCTTCTGCCATTTTTAGAACCGTGATAGCATCATACCAATTTGGTACAATTTTATCAACACCTGCTAAACAAATATGTTTTGAACATAATCTGGTTATAAGTGAAATATTTCCTTCGTTTTCCATCAAACCAATTAGACCATCATCTGCAACTATAACATTCGCTCCGGTTATGCATACATTCGCTCTTAGTATATCTTTACGGAGTTGTTCACGCCCAATTTTTACAATTTCATGGGCTGAAGGTGGTACTTCAATATTGTATATTTCTGAAAGTTTAGCAGCTATCTCACTTTCACTTAAATGGACTGCTGGGCCCATGGGAATACTGGGTTTTGCATTAAGCAATTGAATTATACGATCCCCTAAATCAGTCTCTACGATTTTGTTTTTAAATCCATTAGCCTCAAGGAACTTGGTTAATCCAATTTCTTTCCCTGTTTCTGTTTTTGATTTAACTATTATTTCTTCTCCTTGAACCTCATTTAGAATATAATCCAATGCATCCTTTTTTGTTTTAGCTAAAAATACATTACAATCTCTTGCTTGTAATGACTCAATTGCTTGTTTTATCAATTCATCAAAGTTTTTAATAAAATATTTTTTAACTCTGGTAAACTCCTCCTTTAATGGTTGAACTCTCTTATTTTGCACTATTTTATTCATATAACCAATGTTAAATACGGTTTCAAAATCGCGAGCTGATTCTCTTCCTTTATCAATTCTTTCCATTACTTCTTCAAATATTTTCATTTAATCACTTTCCTCCTTTAACGGTAATTTTGTAATTAAGCCAGCTGAATATGCTACCAAATCAATAATATCCAGAGACCTTGACTTTTGTTCAAAGAGTTCTGCAACTGTATTAAAATTGTATTTACATGTAGGGCATCCAGTCAGTATTATCTTACCTTTTCGTCTAGAACTTTTTATTAAATCCAGTGTTAAATCATTTCGTAGTTCAATAAATGCATCCCTTATTGTCCCTCCACAGCATTGAGCATCTTTTTTATTCAAATCCATCTCTTTAAATTTAAGACCGGGAATGTTTTTAATAATAAATCTGGGTGCGTCATAGATCTCATTAAATCGACCTAAATGGCATGAGTCATGGTAAGTTACTTTCAAATTTACTGGATTTAAATTCAAAAGTCCTTCCCTAATTATCTCAGCAATTAATTCGGTAGAATGTTTTACTTGAATGTCCCATTTTTCAATGTATTTCGGATATTCCTTTTTCAATGCGAGTAAACATTCGGGACAATTAACAAGAAATTTAGAAACATTATTTTCTTTAAAATACTGGTAATTCTTTTTTGCTTTTTCAATTCCCTCTTCTATATTTCCTTGTAAAAAAAGAATTCCAGCACAACAAGGCTCATTTTTCAAGAATTTATATTTTATTCCAACCGAATCTAAAATCTTTACCATATTTAGTGCAGTATCCTTATGGAGAAACGATGTACATCCTAAAAAATAATGTAGTTCTTTCCAGACCATATTTAATCACTTTTGTATCATAAAATATTTTTGTTATAATTTAGTATCATAATAAAAAATATCTAATTACTATAAGAATATAATTCCTATAGAGATTTAGGTTTTATTTATAATCTTTCTAATAGATTATTCTAAAAAATTACATTCACAACCTAATTTTCATAAATAATTATCGCGTATTTATTTTAAAAAGTTATTTTTATGGATTTTAGGATTAATAATATTAACAGGATTTATGAAATCTTTAAAATTAAATATTTTAAGGGAGTTGTTAATTTTTTAAAATAATATATTTTTGTGTACATTCAATTTATTCAAAATAAAGATTTAAATATGAAATATAAACTGATTTATACTTACAAATACTTGATGGAAGGCATTTTAAAATGACACAAGATCAAAAAAGAATAGACGACGTTAATGAAATTATAAATGCTGCTAGGAGATTAGGTGTAGAAATCGATGAAAAGAAAGCAATAAATTGGTTAAATG
This sequence comes from uncultured archaeon, assembly GCA_964646355.1. Classification (GTDB taxonomy): domain Archaea; phylum Asgardarchaeota; class Lokiarchaeia; order Helarchaeales; family HEL-GB-B; genus HEL-GB-B. The sequence continues at coordinate 8,382 of CAZYEE010000109.1, forward strand.
AAATTGCATCCTTACAAGATCATGAGGGAGATCTGTTAATTGACGAATCATCAGGGATATTCGGACATAAAATACAATTAATTGATTTTGGTATTGAGGAATTAGAGCGTTTTAGAAAGATTGCAAATATCGTTGGTATACCGGATATTGAAGGAAGTGTAGAAACCGCAATAAGCTTATCTGGTTCTGCAGCACAAGGTAAAGTTCAAAGATATCCAGGTGATTTAGATTATTTTGAAAGGGTCAATATCATCGCAGATACAAAAGAGGAAGCCTGCAAAATAATTAGCAAAGTGATGAGGAAAAAAGCATTGGAGAGGCTGTCATCACCTATATACCAATTAATTGAGGTTAAATGGGGCACTTTTAAATCCAATTTTAAGAAAAACGGTAAACTACTAAAAGCGGGTTCCCCTATTTGCTGGGATGCTGATGAAGTGAAACAAGGATTTATGTGGGTCGAGGATGAAAACGGAAAAAAAGTGAAAATCGATTGGGAATATGGTGAACAAGATCCTGGATGGTGTAAATTAGATTGGCTTTTAGCAGAGCCCGATAAAGGACGCGTCATAAATGTAAGCAATATGCTAGATGTTACATGGGAAGCTCCCGATGGAAATATTGTTCCTCTCGATGGACAACTTGATCCATATTTTCAAGAAGTGTATTTAGAATCGAATTCAATTCCACTATTCACAAAAATAAAAGATTATCTAACTCCTAAAAAGCTTGATGAATATGTTGAGGCATTAGAGCGGGAAGTTGTAAAATATACCATGAAGGAACATGAAAATTATGGAAAAGTTGCAAAAAGATTATACAATATTTTCAGACTTAAAGGTGCCCATAAGGAAGCGATGTATCTCCGTGAATTATTTGATGAGCCAGCCTCCGCTCTTTATCAAGTCTGGAGTATGATTGATACAATTGATGACGCAGGCGCTCCAGATTGCAGTATTGATAAAAATATTGTAGCAAACCAAATTTCAGACCTAATTTTAAAGGTAGTAAAAATATGCGAAGGCGAGGAAGAAGAGAAAATTGTATCTGCTCTAATGAAATTAAGAGATGATGTGACTGGATTTCGAGATATCTCTGATGAAGAATGGAGTAAAATGATCTCGGAATCAAGATATCATGTCATTAAACTAGTTAATGAATATTTCTATACACGGCTAAAAGTTATTCCGCAAATAATCGATTATATTGAAGAGTTAAAAAAGAAATACAATAATTAAACAGCATTTTAATTTTTTTAATTATTCTTTAATCCAACAAATTTTTTTTACTAATTTTATAAAAAAAGGGTTCATCATCTTTACATTTTTATATGATTAATGTTTATCTTTATATGTATAATAATTTATTAATGGTAAAACGAGTTCTTTACCATTAGGTGATTGCAATAACAAAATTAGAAGCTACCATGGTTAAAGAACTTAGCGATACCTTATCCGAGGTAGGCTTTCAAGTATCTTTATTTGAAACTGAGAATTTTTCCAATACTAGTTTTGATATTATTGCCACGAGGGAAGAATTAACTCTTTTAATAAAAGCCCTTTATTATATAGATAAATTTAAATCAATTCTGGCTAATGAATTAAAATTAATAGCAAAACTATTGAATGGTTATCCCTTTTTAATCGGAAAATATACCAGAAATGGCGGCTCAGAAGTGCATCCCGGAGTTATTTATAATCGTAAAGGAATTTTTACCATGGCAAAAGAAACTTTGATTGAAATACTTGAAAGCAACGCATTTCCTGTAATTATGGCTAAAAAAGGTAAATTCTACATCAATTTAAATAAGGATGTATTAAAATCTAGACGAATTGAACTGAATCTTTCATTAAAAGATCTCGCTGAAAAACTTAATATTTCCCGAAGAGCAATTTCAATGTATGAAAATGGGGAAATTTCTGCAAAGCTGGATGTTGTTATAAAATTAGAAGAAGCACTTAATATCAGTATTGAGGAACTTGCAGAACCTCTCTATGTATTCTCCATTATTAAAGATTATCTTAATAATATTGAATTAAATAATTATATTTCTCCAATAGAGGAAGACTTCAAAAAGGAATTAGATGAATATTTCCAGGAAATTGGGCTTGAAATGTTTTGGACAAATAAAACGGTTTTTGATGGAATTTCATTTGAAAAACAATATCTTCGGGAATTACATCCAGCTATTCAGAAAAATCTGATCATTACTGGCATTAAAAGCGAATCCGATAAAAATTTTGAATTCAAAATCAATAAAATTGAAAATGTATCGAGAGTTCTAAAAGCTTTATCAATGTTGATTGTCGACGATCCAATTGAACGGCGCCCAAATATTCCAATGCTATCCATAAAGGATCTTAAAAAAATCCATAATACAAAAGAATTAATAAAGAAATTATACAGACAACTGAATTTTTAACCATATTTTCTATATTGTTAATAACAAAATGTTTCATCAAAATCAATTAATCTTGAATTTTTGGAGTTCTATCAATGATTATAGCAGGTATTGAAGAAGCTGGGAGAGGCTGTGTAATTGGGCCCATGGTAATGTGTATTGCAGTAATCGATGACAATTTAATCGAAGACCTTCTTATATATGGCGTAAAAGATAGCAAACAATTAACTCCGAAAAGAAGGACCGAGATATTCGAAAAATTAATACAATCCCTCGATTATGAAATTTGTATTATTTCCCCTGATGAGATTGACAAATGCCTTGAGTCTCAATATACAAATTTGAATTGGCTTGAAGCCGAAGTTTCGGCTAAATTAGCAAAAAAAATGCTTAAAAGATGTAATATTGATAAAATCATTATTGACTGTCCAAGCAATAATACAGATGCTTATAAAGAATTTTTTCTAAATCTATTGGATAAAAATATTGATGTTATTGCCGAACATAAAGCAGATGTTAATTATCCTATTGTTAGTGCCGCTTCTATAATTGCAAAAGTTATAAGGGATCGTGAGATTGAAAATATAAAGAAAATACTTGATGTACCATTAGGGAGCGGATATACATCTGATCCTTTAACAATAAAATTTCTTAAGGAATATTATCTAAGAAATAAATCATTTCCTAATTTTGTTAGAAAAAGCTGGAAAACAATCAATAGAATTATTAAAGAAATCGAACAGAAAAAAATTATTGACTTTTTTTAAAGATAAATATTATTCCTCTATAAGTTTCATTTCATGTCATTAATACGAATGTAAATTTATTTGGTTAAATCTAATATTTTTTTTTACAATAAAATTTAAAAAGTATAATGTCACCATATAAAATAAAATTAAGTGACTTTAATCTTCATATTATGTGACTTTAAAATTTCGACAATTAATTCCAA
>CAZYEE010000110.1:0-11665 GCA_964646355.1 uncultured archaeon
AAAGATCATAATAATTTTAAATTTAATTCGAAATAATTTGGTATTATTTAAGGATTGATTAAGCTCCGAATTCCATTTCGTTCATTATTTTTTTAATTTCATCATCCAGTTCTTTAGGGAGCCCAAAGATACTGATATCCATGAATCCTCGGATAATTACTGAGATTGCCTGTTCTTCAGAAAGGCCTCTTGTCATCAAATAATAGATTTCTTTATTAGCAATTTTTCCGACAGCGGCTTCGTGAGAGAGTTCTCCGCCTTCTACACTTGCTCTAAGTTCTGGTACAGCGGACATTCTAGTTTCTCCTCCTAATAATAGTCCGAGGCACTCCAGATGACCCTTACAATAAGGAGTATTAGCAACAAGCATACCTCTTGCAATTACATTTGAGTTTCCTTTAGAAATGCTCCTTGAAATAATATTTGCGCTGGAATTCTTACCATTTAATACTGCTTTTGAGCCTATATCGATATTTGTTCCTTTATCGGCATAAATTATGCTATTGAAACTTGCTCTGGAATTATCACCCTCGCAATAAGCGACTGGGTACATCTGAACATCCTTTACAGGATGTAAACTCAAATAGTTTGAGATGAAACTCCCATTATTATCAATTTTAATAGCAGTTCTTGGTCTTACCTTACTTCCTGTACTCCAATGATGTATCATTGAAAAATGAAGAGTAGCATTATTTTTAACATAAATTTCGGAGATGCCCAAATGATCGGCTCTATCAATATTAGGATCCGTAACGCATCCAGTAATTATATGAGCATCCGATCCTTCATCTGCGATTATGATATTGTGGACCCTCTGTTCAAGATTTTTATCAGTTATCAATAAGCAAGATTGAAGTGGAAATTCAACTTTAGCACCTTTTTGGATCCACATGAAATATCCGCCGCTCCAATCATTATACACACGTCTGGTGTATTCATCTTTTTCCATATCAATTAATTTCCACCAATAATCTTTTAACCAATCAAATTTTTCTAAAGCATCTTTTGTATCCATCATTATTATTTTATTTTGGAAGATTTCATTAATTTGGTTATAAACAGTAGACTGGTTTAAGTGCAAGAACGATCCAGATCGTTGACTTTCATCATCAACTATACCTGTGCTGTAAATTGACTTTAATATTTCATGCGGTAATTCTTTTAAAGATGATAATTTATTTTTATTTAATTCAGACATTAGCCTCACAAACCCGTTCTTTACATTCAATACATTTTTGAAATCCTACTTCTTTAATAGTCTTAAAGATATCTTTAGGATCAGCATAACAATAAATAGAGCTATTTAACAGAACACAAGCTTTTTTTGCTTTAATATAGTTAAGAATTTCGCCTTGATGTGTGATGATAAGAGCAGAAGCTCCTGTAGTTTCGATATACTCTTGGACTTCATTAGCAATGAGTTTAAGACTTACAATATCAACACCAGAATCGATTTCATCTAAAAGAACAAGTCTTGGTTTTAAAAGTAGCATTTGGAGCACTTCAGATCTTTTTCTTTCTCCTCCCGAGAAACCAACATTAAGATCACGTTCCAAGAACGGCGATAATCTAAATTTTTCGATTAATTGATAATGTTCTTCCTCCAAGCAATCTTCAGGCTTTTTTCCTAAACAAAATTTTATCACATCAATCAATTTCACACCCTTGATTTCGGGTGGATTCTGAAAAGCCATCGATATTCCTAACTTAATTCGTTCATCGATAGGTAAGTAGGTTATATCTTTCCCATTAAAAATAATTTGACCATTAATGATTTTATATTCAGGGAGCCCAATAATTGAATTAATTAATGTGGTTTTCCCGCTTCCATTGGGCCCAAATAATATATAGCTTTCTGACTTAGGGATCTTCAAATTAAGATCATATAGAATGATTTCATTCTCTACTTTTACAGTCAAATCTTTAATTTCAAGTATATAATCTGTCATAAGACATCATTTAATAAAACAAAATAAAAAATTTAAAAAGATTTTAGTAAAAGTTGGAAATTTAAAAAAATAGTTTTTTACCAATTTTCTCCGAGAAGTTCAAAATATTCTTTGGGATGAGCACACGCTGGGCATTTTTCTGGAGGCTCGGTGCCTTCATGAATATATCCACAGTTTCTACATCTCCATTTGACGGGTTTATCTCTTTTAAATACTCTATTATTTAATAAATTTTCACGTAATTCATTATATCTTTTTTCATGTTGTTTTTCAGCTACTGCTATTGCTCTAAAGACTGCAGCAATTTCCTCAAAACCCTCCTCTTCTGCCACTTTAGCAAAATTTGGATACATTTCACTCCATTCATAGTGTTCACCAGCTGCCGCTTCCTTTAAATTTTCGGCGGTATCGGCAATCACTCCAGCTGGAAATGATGCTTGAATTTCTACCATTCCACCCTCTAAAAATTTAAATAGCCTTTTTGCATGCTCTTTTTCATTATCTGCGGTCTCAAGAAATATGCCTTCAATTTGTCTATAACCTTCCTTCCTGGCTTGTGATGCAAAATAAGTATATCTATTTCTAGCTTGCGATTCACCACAAAATGCTGTTAATAAATTTTTCTCAGTTTGAGTACCTTTAACACTCTTCATTTTCAATCACATCTATTTTATTTGCTCTATAAATATCTATCAATAAACAAATTTCCATTGATATCAAATACACAAATCATTTTGATATCAATAATTATTTTTGTTAAATTAATTTTCAATTTTTTAGTAAATTTGATAATTTATTCGTGTGAATTTTTTAAAAAATATTTGCAAAAATAACTACATTCTAATAATATCAGAGATTATTCATATATTATTTGGTAAGATAGTTAGATAAACTCTATTAATTTAAATATATTACGGAAACTTAGGCATTTTAAAAATTATTTTAAAAAAAATTAATTTATTGGAGTATTTGGTATTTTTAGAAATAAATAAAAGCAAAAAATAATATTAAATACCAAGTTTTTTTCGGTTATTTTCAATATGGCTTAGAATATTTTCTACTGCTTTTTGAGGATCTATTTCTACATCCAATAAACCACCAGTTAAATTTTTACATTCTTCAACAAGTAATCTAATCAGATTTGGTGCTCTTGTTATCGGGGGCACGGGGTTCACATAAGTGTAAAGGCCAAAGGCTAAAGCAAATATCGCATCAATCGTGGCTTTTTGTTCCATATATTCTGGAGCTGCAGCTGCAATCGGTAAATCAGGTATAGGAACTCCACCTAACGCGTCAGATATTGCTTTAATTAAGTCTGCAAGTCGCCCTGTATCCGTGCAGGTACCAAAACTAAGAACTGGTGGAATTTTTAATTTTTCACAGACTGCTTTTAATCCTGGTCCTGCTAATTCTTTAGCTTCTAAGTTGCAGAGACCACCTAATTGAACTGCTGCATTTCCACATCCTAAGGCTAGTACTAGAATATCTCTTTTAATTAATTCTTTAGTTACAGCAATTGTTTGAACATCTTGACCTTTATCCCTTAATGAAGTACACGATACCAAACCGACAACCCCTCTTATGGTTCCGTCTTTAATGACATTTAATAATGGATCTAGTGATCCGCCCAACGCATCAAGTATACTTTCAGGTGAAAAGCCTACAATGGCTTCTTGAATAGGTAGTCCGGTGACTGGTTCAATTGAAGCCCTACGTTCCTTATAATTATCAATTCCCATTTGGAGTAATTTTGCCGCTTGATTTTCTACGTCGATTGGTTTATAATCCAAACGTTCTGTTATTCCTTCAAAAGCTACCGCCTCACTTACGGGTATTAGCTTAAATTTATATTTTTCAGCGTATATCGGATCAATGGGCATTGAGCAATTCATATCAGCCACAAATACATCAATACAACCACTTGCAAGGACTGCTTCTTGAGAAATCCAGTTACCAATAAATCCATAAAAAACTTCATCATCCATTTCCCAGCGTTGTATCATTTCTTGTCCGGTTTCAATATTTGCGATTATTCTGATACCTTTAGCTCCCACTTCCTTTGCTTTTTGTTGCCATTCTGGTTTTCTTGCCAATTGGACCATTGCGAAGCCCATAAAAGGCTCATGACCGTTGGGAATTATGTTGACATAATCGGGGTCCAAAATTCCAAGGTCTACTCTCATTTTATGCGGTCTTGGAATGTTAAATAAAATATCCTGACAGTATTCATTTACAATTTGACTTTGATATGCCATGGCGATTCCAAGTCTCATTGCCTTGAGCGCTAAACTGGCATAATATCCATCAATATTGGTAAGACATGAACTGGTTGAGAGCATCATTTCACCATAAATGCCACCTGGAAATATCCCCAATTTTTTCCAGACCTTTTTGCGTTCCTCAGGAGCCAGCAATTCTACAATTTTACTATATTTATTATAAGGGGTAATGAAATCTTGTGCTACAAAATCACATAATTTTATGGCAATTTCATTAACACTTCCAGAAGTATCGAGTCTAAGTCTCGCAGCAAAATTTTTCAGTTTTTCAGGTTCTGAAATTTTAAAAGGAGTTTTTCCTTCTGCAGTAGCCCTTAAAGTTGCTAGCGTAGTCTCTGTGTGATAATGATAGGTCGATGCGCCCATAACATTTCTTAAGAGCATCATACGCATTGCCATTCCATCGCCAGTAATACCACATACCCCTCTCTTATCTTTTTCAACATCTGCTCGACATGGGCCATTTGAGCATAGATCGCACCTTACTCCACCCATACAAAATGGACATCTTTTGTCAGGGTTATCCCCAAATCCTTGTTTCTTGTATCTCTCCCATATATTTGTAATACTATCTTTTTTTATTCTCTCATATACTTTTCTAACAGATTCATGATATGAAATCCTTTCATTTTCCATAATTCTTTCACTTTTTTAGCTTTTTTAATTCATTTAACATAGATCTGAATCTTTATTCTTTTTAAAATCTAAACAAAATATCAATTATCTTCAATGATAATGAAATATCTTAATTTAATTAAATAAATAATTGGGCAAACTTCTCATAATTCTGAAGTTTGATAAATATAATATGCAAATTAATTTTAAATAAATTCAGATAGTATTAAAACTCCAATAAAATTTAAAATAACAAAATATAGGCATATAATCCAATTTTTTTCTCTAAAAAAGCCTCAAAATAAGTAATAAGGAAAACCAAGAAATAATCTATAATTTAAATACAAATTCACAAATAAATTCAAATGTATAAATAATTTAATGGAAAAAAATTAATGTTAACACATAAGAAATTGTCATATATAATAGAGAATATATAATAAATAAAAAAAGAGGTACTTTTTAATTTTAATCTATTGGAATTTTTATAAAATTAGATAAAAGGTCGATATAATCTTTTATTCTTGATTTTACAATTCGATAATGGACAAATTTTCCAGATTTCTCGCCTTCAATTAGACCCGCATCTTCTAACTTTTTCAAATGATGTGAGATCGTCGGTTGTGTCAAGTTAAGTGCTATAGAAAACTCGCAGATGCACATTTCTTCTTGTTCTAATAACATACCTAAAATCAATAGTCGATTTTTATCAGATAATACTTTATTGACCTTTAAGATGTTAATAAAATCTCTATTTTTATCAATTTTTTCTTTTAATTTTTTTAGATCATTAATGTATTCTTGAATGTTTTTTATATCACCTTTACATTCTAAAAGAATTTCTAATTGATTTTTTTCTAACTCTAAAGACATTTTACTCTTGATAAATTACTTATATAGAAATATTTAAATATATCGATATGACGAAGTTATATAGACATATTTAAAATTATCAATATAGAGGTCTAAAAATGCCAGACTTAGAAACAGAAAAAGACCAGAAGATTGATCACTTAAATAAAAAATCAGTGGAAAAAAGGAAAGGATTGAATTTATTTGAGAAATATTTATTTATTTGGGTCGGTATTTGTATTGCTGTTGGAATTATACTATCTCAAACCCTACCTGATATTAGTGAACTAATTGATTCATGGCAGATTAGGGGTGTCTCAATTCCAATTGCTATATGTTTGTTCTTAATGATGTATCCTGCTATGCTTAACTTTAACGTCTCAGAGCTCAAAAAATTGGGCCGAGATCCAAAACCAATTATCTTGACACTGGTCTCAAATTGGTTAGTTGCGCCCATAGTCGGTGCTTTTTTGGCAAGTGTTTTTTTACAGGGGAATGACCAATTAATAGTTGCAGTAATTTTATTGTCGTCCTCACCTTGTACAGCGATGGTGCTTGTGTGGGGCTATTTAGCTGATGGAAATCAGGAACAGAACGTTATTACTACCTCAATTAATACTGTTTCCATTATAATAGGATATGTTCCATTAGTCTCATTTCTAACTGGAATTCAGAATATTCCTATTGACAGAGTTGCATTGCTTATCTCACTTATCGTTTTCATTGGGCTTCCATTATTATTAGGAATTATAAGTAAACGAGTATTAACTAAGAGAAAAGGTGAAGATTGGTTTGACAATGTCTATAGACCGATAGTTGGAACCATTGCTATGATTGCTTTACTATCCACATTGATTATATTGTTTTCATTAAATGGAAGTGTATTGATTGCACACCCTGATATGCTATTGCTGGTATCAATTCCGCTTTTACTTGGATTTGTTATTGTAGTGGGATATAACCTTTTAATCACTAAAATAACAAAATTGAGATATAGAGAAGCAATAATAACGGTAATAATAGGTTCTTCCAGTCATTTCGAGATAGCAATAGCATCAGCTGTCGCAATATATGGTGTTGGATCTATGTGTGCACTTGGAACTACTATGGGTCTATTCTGGGAAGTTCCTATAATGTTATCATTGGTCTATATTGGAAAATATTTAAGGTCTAAAGGATTCTGGGACACTAAAACAATAATATCAAAAAAGAGATCATCCAATGAGATTGAATAAATATTTTACTTTTATTTTTAATAATGAACATAAATATTGATATTTTTCTTTTTATGGCTCAATTTTTGTTTTTTTATTTTGTAGAAAATAGTAGAAGCTTAAAGTTATTAATCCACCTATTAACCAGATAAAAAAAGTATATATTGGTGCCCATCCTGGGCCCATTTTCCATATTTCTTCACCAGCCGTCAAATCGCCATTCGTCCCTATTATAGCATTGAGGAATACAATAGTTATTCTGAATATATGTGGAATTGGCTTTTTCTTAGCTAAATTCGTAAAAAATTTAATAAGAGAATAATTGGAACGAATTTTAACAAGATAAACGGGAATATCAAAGATAAAATAAAAAGAGAAACCAAGAAAGAAAAATCCAACAATCATTTCCAAGGGAACGATAATTATCGGTGGAAAAGTTGTCCCTCCAAGTGAATACCACCAGTCAAATTTGACAGCTATACTTTCCAGAATAAAATCGAATACCATAACAAAAGTTCCAAGATATATTGCATCTCTGATTTTCTTATTATCAGGAAAAAATAAAAACAACATAAAAATTGATATCAAAGTATTCTGAATGATATCACTTATTAGTCGAAAATTAGACGGATTTTTTATCCCTCCAAACAGAATTATAATAAGTGAGACACAAACACCTATCATGCCAAACAATTTTAACATGATATGATCTTTCATAATTCATATTCATATTTTCATCTTTTTAATTTTTATTCTACGGTATTTAAAAAATTTTTAATTTAAAAGTGAGAAAAATATTATTTTTTTTATAAAATTTCATTATAATTAATCAAATTGATAATTCACACCCTTTTTCAGTCCAGCAATCCTAAATAGTTCATCATCTTTTATTAAATTCTGGAAAAATTCAAGGTCATAGTTAGAAAAAAATATTGGTTCTATGAAATCTTCCTTATCTTTTGATACTTTCCTAGTAAGGTATTGATGTAAATCATTATTACTTTTTATTATATTAGCCAGTTCAGTATTTTTATAAATTCTATAATAAAATGTAATACCAACCGAAGCTGGACGATGTTTCCTAAAAAAATCAATTATCTTTTTAATGGAGTATTCGGGCTCATTTGGATATCCACATAATAAATCGATGAATAATTTTATTCCATACTTCCTACAGTAATATATTATCTTTTCAAGATCTTTATATGTATATCCATTTAATTTTTGAATATATTCATAACTATCTACGGATAGTGTGATCATATAAGCATTTGATTTGCCTAATAATTTGAATAACTCTTCATTATAAGGAGTGGGTTTCATATATAATGCCCATTTCATATTTAGACTCTCTTTTATCAATGCTCTACAAAATTTTAATGCATAATTCAAGTCTAAATTAAATTCACTATCACATAAATGAAAATGGTTAAATCCAATTGAGATTAAATGTTTTAATTCATTGATTATTTTGTCAATATTCTTTAGAAATACAGGTTTATTTGCTTCTATGCAATATGGACATTTATTGTAGCATCCTTTTTGCGTTTCAAAACCAATAATACCACCATTCTTCATGTAAGTTTCATAATCTATTTCATTACCTCGAATATGGGCTAAATCTGGATCAATACCATATTCCCAACCATTATAAATCTTTGATTTTAATTGTCCTTTTTCCCAATCCTTTAAAAAAGATATAATTGCCTTTTCTGCTGGGCCCAGAATTCCATAATCAGCATCTAAATAACGTAAAATTTCGTACGGCATGGCAGAAAAACCAGAGCCACCAACTATTACCGGAATCCCTAATTTTTTAATTTCACTTATATAACTTTTTATTTCAGGTAGAAAAAATTCATTCGTGAAATACGATGAAGTATCAATATTTCTCACCGATATACCTGCTATTGATGGTTTTCTATTTTTCAGATACCTTCTCAATTTATCAATAGGTTTATCCTCAAAGCATAAATCAAGAATCTCCACGTTATATCCATTTCTTTCAAGAGATGTCTTAATATATTCTAATCCAATGGGAATTACTGGAGGATCTCTATACCTGTTTGGATTTATTAAAACTATTCTTTCAATCATCATTTTTTAATCAATTTAAAAGATGAATTATTAAATTTTAATTTTAATTTTATTTGATAATTTTCTATATATATTTTAATTGTTTGAGGAGTAATAAGTGTTAGAATTTATATATTTAATAATTTAACACATTTCAATATTCAATTCTTAATATTGAATGCTATTAAATAAAAAGGTAGAATTTTTAGAAATATAACCTAATTTATGAAAAAAATAAATCCATGGTCGTATAAGTTATAATAAACATAACTGGATTAATTTTAATATTAATATCAAGTAAAACAATATATATCCAATTCTAGAAATTTCAGCTTTATCGCATAAATAAGCAATTATAGAATTTATTAATTGGTATTTTTTTCTTCAATTAATCTAAAAATATTCTGAATAATTTCTTTAATACTTTTATTAACGGTATTTACATTCAAAAGTTTTAGAATTATAATTCTTTTGTCTTCTTTGAATATTTTCATCATCTGATTATTACTAAATATCTCAAGTTCTTGAATTTTCATTCCAAATTCAATTTGATCTGATGTGGATTCTATCGATTTAATAAGCTTATCAATTATCTCATTATCCATATTTGAGAATCTAATTTTTTTACCATCATATATTGTTATATTTTTAATTTCATCATATTTTAAAAGTAATTTAATGGCTTCATCAAAATCTTTTAATTCCATTTTCTAGTGCCCATTATTTGTTTATAATAGCAAAAAATTATTTTTTCAATACACATATATTTACTATTTGGTTAGGAATCTAATTTTCAGAAAAAGCATTATTTAAGATTTAATTTATTTTGGAGATAACATTCTTAATACTTTCATAACTCAGACCAATAATTCCGAGATATTCCGAATATTTTTGCCTTATTCCAAGGACAAATTTATTTGTCTTAATTAAATAATGTGTTTTTTCCGATTCTAAAAGTTTCTTACCTGCTTCATCCAGTACTGCCCCGATATTAATAATCAATTTCTTATAAAATGGTGAAAATATAAATGTTTGCAATGAAAAATCATGTAAATTATTATTAATTATTGTTTGAATCGTATTTGATGCAGGTGAAACCCTTGAAATCGCCATAATTTCATTATTTTTAAATAATTCCTCAGATAATTTCTGAATCGAGATACAATGCCCTTTTTCGGATATTATAAAGCAATTTTCTGAAAAATTCTCAATCTCATTATTTAATATATTTATAAATGGCTTGAAAATTGATATATTATGATTCCAATCTCTTAATAAATCCTCAGAATAATATTCCAAAAACATTCGGCTTATTTTTTCAAAAAAATTAGACAATGGAACCAATGGAACATCAGAATCATGAATCGCAATTATATAGAATTTTGGATTCTTACAATAATATGAGATGGAAAATTTTGATAAATTGATCGATCTCAATTCTCCGAGATCATCTAATTCTTGAGAAAACATTTTAACAGCTTCTAAAAAGGATGAAATAGTCTCTAAACCCTTCTTAGTTCTTGATATTGAAAATAGAAGGACTCCACCGGTCTTTATAAACATTAAATCTTTTATTGGACCTTCTAAATAACTCATCCTTTTACAACTCATGTCTGAATTTTTGAATTTATTTTTTTTAAAACAAATTCATTTTATATTCTGATTATGTCTATTCTTCAAATTAATTATAAATCTATCTTTAATTATTTTCCAATCAGAAAATAACCTACTAGCTCATTTTTATTATTAATTTAAAAAAATCATTATTTTTTATTTCTTGCATTCTTTATGAATTAAGAATATTTCGGAAATTTAAATGAAAAATTTAAATTTTTTTCAAAATCCACCGCTATTGAAATGGAATTTTTAGATTTAAAGTTTCCGATTCAAATTCTTCATAATATTTCATTGGTCTAAATAAATGTATTGAAGACCTCCAAAATCTAACCTATTTTTCTTAATATTGTAAATTAAATATTTATTAATACAATTATGATAAAATATTAGAATTTCTATTCAATTAAATCCCATTAGAATATGCTATTTTTTCATAAATTATATTAGAATATTGTTTGAAAATTATATTTTAGAAATTAATGAAATATTTCAAATTTCTAAGTCTTTTTTATTAACTTCAAGACTTTTATTATTATTATTACACAAAAAATTATGGGAAGAAATTTTAATTTTTATTAATTATAAAGAGTGAACGTTTTGAATAATAAAAATACCATTAAATCTATAAGAGAGTATCTTCAAGTAAATATATACGAAAAACATGCCCAGAAAAAATACACAGAAAACAATTCTAATTTGTTTAATAGGAAATTGCTAAAATTCGATCTTTTTCAATTAAATATTAATTTTAATAATTATTTAATAACTATTCACTTGATTTTAATCTATTTCAATTTTATACAAAAATAAAATGATAAACAACTATAAAATGAGTTGAAAAAATGGGATTAAAAAATCAGAATTTGATACATAAGAAAAAGAATATCTTCAATTTTATTATTAAAATTATTCTTTATCTTGATTTAATTATATTTTTAGTGTATTCCTGTGATTTTTTATTTTATGGAATGTTAATAGGTTCCTGTTTAAATCGCCGTTTAGATTTAGTTATGTATAATAAAAAGTGTTTTCACACATCGAGTTATATAAATTCAATGAGTAT
>CAZYEE010000111.1:0-3015 GCA_964646355.1 uncultured archaeon
ATAAATTTAATATAAAAGGTGTAAACACTGAAATAATTAAAGATGCGTTAAAAGGAACAGTTGAATCAATTATTACTATTAACTCAATAATTGGTTCGGTTCTGGTTAATGAATTAATAAAAATATTGATTTCTAAATTGGAAATATTTGAAAATTTGGAATTAAAAATTATAACTTTTTTCCAATTTAATGGAAAAACGGAGTCAGGATGGAGTGTACCACTTGAGAGGGATGAAAAATGCCCTGTTTGTGGTATAGAACAAATAGAGATTCAAGTTGACCGGCATATGCCATTAATTCAACTAATCCAACTGATAAATCAAAAATTGAATAATATTTTTGAATTACCATTAATTGTAAATTCCAATGACACTATTATTTACAGAGAAAAAATTCATTTAAAAAATTTTCAAGAAAAATATCCTAAAAATGAACTGGATCGTTTATTAAAATTAGAAAACACTCCGCTGAATAAAATCTTAAAACCTCAAGAACTTCTGTTTATTAAGGATGAATCAACCGGCATTAAAATAAAAGTAAAACCAATTTTCAATTAAATTTATACATTTAAAATTAAGATTAGAAATTAAGATTAGAAATTAAGATTTATATATGATTCATACATCTATTAAAAATCTGTTAAATTACAGAATAAAGTGATCGAATTTGAGCCAATCAAGGTTAGCTGATGAGTTTGAAAAAATTGAGCGAGAACTCCCACTTTTTCGTCCTGTTCAAGGTAATTTAAGACATTATAGAGGTTGGATAGCTGGACCTTCCAACTCACCTTATGAAGGCCGTTTTTTTGAACTCGATATAATATTACCTGATGATTATCCATTTGAACCTCCTATTGTCAAATTTATCACAAAAATTTGGCATCCTAATGTTAGACCCACAACTGGTGAAATATGTAATGATATTCTAAAAATTAGTGGTGAAAGCAAATATACCTGGAGCCCAGGATCAGATATTGTATCAGTTGTAGTAAATATAATGGGTATGCTGGGAGGTAATTTCAATTTTAATAGCCCACTAAATCCAGAAGCCGCAAGAGAATATTTTAAATCAAAAAAATTATTTGAAAAAAAAGCTCGAGAATGGGCATTAAAATATGGAAGAGATTCTCCAGATATCTAAATGAAATAATAAATAAAAAAATAGATATCTAAAAAAATAGATATCTAAAATAAAATACATTTCATATTAAAAATAGAATTTCAAATATAAAATATAAAATGTATAAAAATGTCAGAAACTACTGAAATTGTAAAAATAAAAGAAAAAATTTTGAAAAAAATAAAAAATCATGCATTAAGAGGATATCAACAAGATTCCTCAGAAGTTATTGGATATTTATTAGGAAGATTTAAAAATAAAAGTATCGAAATACACGATATTGTAATTCCAGAACAAAAAACTACGAATGTACATGCTGAAATAACTGATGAAAGAGCACTTGTTGAATATTTACAAAAAAATTCTAATCAAAATGTCCACGTTGGTTGGTATCACTCACATCCGAATATTGGTTGTTTTTTATCTAATACGGACATTAGTACCCAAAAATATTGGCAAAGAGTTAATTATAGAATGGTCGCTATTGTTATAGATCCTGTTAAAAAAGATATTAAAGCTTTTAGATTGAATAAAAAAAATGAAGTGTATGAAATTCCCATTAAAAAAATGTAAATAAATTAAAAACTAAGATTTTAGTATTATGGTATTGGAATTATTTTATAAATATTAAATTTATAAAAAGTATCATCTGAAAATTGATAAATCATTTTTGTTTTTTTACAATGAGCATAATGAGTCGTATCAATATGCTCACAATAATTCTTAAGCTCCCATCTCTTTAATATATTTTTTACTTTGGTATGATATATTCTAAATTTATTTTTGTTTTCAATCCCTAACTCTTTCATAACTACTTTTGTTAATTGAGAAGATGGAAACACATGTGAATTATATTTTTTATTTACGGATAATACATATTTTTCTATGATGTTTTCTATCGCCAATATTTCTTTTAATTCTTTTTCTTCTGGTAATTTTGTTTTATTATTAATGGTATTAGGATTAATATTATTATTTTTATCTGATTTAACAGCATTATTTTTATCTAATTCGTCAGTCATAAATTCACCTATAAAATCATAAATTATTTAGACATAATTTTAGAAATCTTTTGGGCATTATATTTAATAAATAGTATTATAAATATCTTAAGATCATATTTTTAAATGTAATTTTTACTAAAAATATGAAATACGACAGTTTTTTAAAAAAAATATGTTAATCTGATTTTGAAATTATATTTAGAATTTTTTCTCGTTTCCTATAAAAATTATACATTTTACTTGTATTGTTTATTTTTATGAACATATACTTTGAACCATGTATCTCTTAATTTTCCTTTTGGGCGTTTTAATAACTCATTCACAATAAACTTTATCTTTTTCTTAGGAATTTTGGGAAGCTCTCTTTTTATCATTTCAATTAACTCTTCTCTTTCATCTTTCGGTTTTTCTTTTTTAGATTCACTTAAAGAAATTTCCTCTACCTTAATTTTTTCTATTGGA
This sequence comes from uncultured archaeon, assembly GCA_964646355.1. GTDB lineage: Archaea > Asgardarchaeota > Lokiarchaeia > Helarchaeales > HEL-GB-B > HEL-GB-B. Next base: position 2,586 of record CAZYEE010000111.1, read on the forward strand.
ATTGATTCAACAGATTTTGGTATCTCCATTTCAATAAGACTTTCTCGTTGCTCTATTTCACCACGCATCTGTAAAATAGTTTGTCTAAGATCTTGAGTTTCTTTTTCAATAGATATTTTGGGAACTTCTACATTAGTTATTTCTTCCATTGGAGTTGCTACTTCTGACTCAGGAAGTCTAGATTCTTGTTGATTAGGTTCGAATGATACTATTTCAGGAGCTTGCGGGGTAAACTGAGGAACTCCACTTATTTGTGTATCTAATGTGGTATGGATTGATTCTTTTTGTTCTACTGCAGGTACCTCTTCCTCTTGAGCCTCCGGTGGCTGGAACAACACGGGCTTTACTGGTTGAGCTGATGGGATACTTGGTCCCACTGCAGGTACCTCTTCCTCTTGAGCCTCCGGTGGCTGGAACAACACGGGCTTTA
>CAZYEE010000111.1:3115-4057 GCA_964646355.1 uncultured archaeon
CTGGTTGAGTGGTCGGTATGTTTTGTTCTATTTGTGTTTTATCATTAATTTTACTATTTATGTCTGATTCTTGAGGGATGAAGAAGCTAGGAGTTTCCTGTTGCCCTACAAAGGTACGGGGTCTGTCCCCCACATAATCTTCAGGGTATTGTGAGTCATGTAAATGAGATACAATTTCAGGCTCCGCTTCTTCAACTTTTGGAGGAGTAAAAACAGGCTTATTGACAGCTGTTTGTTTTGTTTCTAATCCAGAAGATATTTGATGATTTGAAATTGGCTCTTTTTGTGATGGAATATTTATTGAACTTTCTGCTTGTTTTGGAGGGACAAATAAACCGGATGGACCTGTAGAAACGTCACCCTCATCCGAAATTTGTGATGAAATACCAGCCGTAGAAGTATCAGGTGGTGTAAATAGTTGACCTTCAGTTGTTAATTGGTCTGTAGATTCTTGAATAGAATTTGGAGGTTTAAAAAAATTATTCGTATCTTGTGGTATTACTGAAGGATTTATTACATCAATAGTTTGAGATGACTGTATTTCTTGTGTAGTATTTTGCGGAGAAAAAAATTCGGGTTTTGGTATAGAGGTGTCTGACTGAGCTTGTTTCGTTATTTCTTCAACTGGACTTATTTTAATTTCTGAAGTAGATTCTTCACTAACTAATCCTTGAAGTTTTTTTAATCTTTTGAATATTTCTTCACTTTCTTTAAGAATATCTATTGTTCCGGTTTGATCTTCTTGGGAAGATATAGATTCCGCTGATGTAGATGAATGAAGTTCTTGGGAAATACTTGGACTTGGAGGTGTTGGAATTTTAGGATGTGGAAATTGGGGAGTTGGAGATACTTGTGGTGGAGATGGAGGTGATTGACTTGGAGGTGATGGAACTTGGGGCGGAACCTGACTTGGAGGTGATGGAACTTGGGGCGGAACCTGAC
>CAZYEE010000111.1:4157-11384 GCA_964646355.1 uncultured archaeon
GACTTGGAGGTGATGGAACTTGGGGCGGAACCTGACTTGGAGGTGGCGGAACTTGGGGCGGAACCTGACTTGGAGGTGATGGAACTTGGGGCGGAACCTGACTTGGAGGTGGCGGAACTTGAGGCGGAACCTGACTTGGAGGTGATGGAACTTGAGGTGGAACCTGACTTGGAGGTGATGGAACTTGGGGTGGAACCTGACTTGGAGGTGATGGAATTTGGGGCGGAACTTGTGTAGTTTCAAATGGTACTTCTGGAGTATTTTCGTCTACAAATATCGTATCACCTTCTCTTTGTAATTCTTTAAATTGACTAAGTATAAGTTCTCCATCTTCTATTATTGATTGATCTTCGATCGGAACGGCTTGTATTTTTGCAGTTTTTGCTGCACCTGGACTCTTCATTAAACCTTCTAGGAATCCTTGGACTTTTGCTGCTATTTCTTGCTCATCTTCATCTACTTCCATACCTAATTTTCTCTTAAAATCGTTTACAATATCCCTAAATTGTTGAGCTTTTTCCTTATCCCCTAACTTATCCGAAATTTCAATAACTTTTTCAAAATTCTCTACTACCGCTTCAAAATTCTCATTTGCTAATTCTTTTTCTGCCAATTTAATATATTTTGCCCTTTCTTTTTTTAATTTTTTTTCTGTTTTTGAGTCAATTCCAGTTGAAGTCAGCTATAGACACCCAAATTTCTTATTTCTTATAATAATTTTAATTAAAATAAATCATTATGATAAACTTTTTTTATTGCTTAATGAGTTTTAAATTATCTTTTTTCTATTTAATAAATATATAATATACTATTAAAATTATTTTTCATTTTTGATTTTTTGGTCTTTTCATATATTTTTCTAAAAAACTAAATATATTACTATCTTATTGAAATTGAAAATCTCAAAATATTCAGTACTATAAATTTAAAATCATTTTCTGTGATTATTGGTTAAAATTTGTTGAATAATAATGAGATAATCTTTATATAAAATAAAAGTTTAATTTACTAGAAAATATACTCTATTAAACCATACATTTTGGTCAGTTTAATTGCAATACCGTATATGAATATTTCAAATTAAAAAATATGTGATGAATATGCGTGAAGAAGTAGACTATCTTGAAGCTAGTAAAAAATACGCCAATGACAAATATGTGATCCTCGAGCCTTGGGTAGATAGAGTGGATCACCTCAGACTGACAATTATAGGTAAAGAAGGAACTCCTTATGAAGGAGGTAAATTTGTTTTTGAAATAAAATGTGGCTCTAATTATCCTTATGCTCCACCATATGTTTACTGTCAAACATTAATTTGGCATCCAAATATTGATAGTTCAATGCCACCTGGAAAATCAAATATATGTTTAGATCTTATCAATCCAGATCTGGTTGGAAAGGTAGATGCCAAAACAGGGGCTTCTGGGTGGACTCCCGCTAAGACATTGACAAACATCGTAGAATCCCTCAAAGGTATGATTCATATGGAACCTCCTTTTTGGAATCCCTCGGATCCGCTTAATAATAAAGCTGGAGAACAAGCTTTGAACAATCCGAAAGCCTTCTTTAAGGAAGCAAAGAAATGGACTGAAAAATATGCCAAAAGATAAGGATCATAAATCAATGATATATTTTAGAATATGATAAATAATAATGTAAGTTCGTATAATGTAATCCAGAATTAATGTTCAACAAAATAGATAAAAAAAATAGAAAGAAATAATCAATTAAATTTACTTTTTTTAATTTTTTAATTAACAACAGTAACATTTTTTCAAATATTTAATAAAAAAATTAATATAATTAGATCAAAGTAAATTTTATCACCAATTATAAGAAGTTAAAGAGAATTTAGAGGTTTATCAAATATGGAATCAATAGAGAGAGTGTATAATGCATTTAAATTTAAAGAAGTAGATAGAATTCCAGTAATTCCGCAATTAACATATGCAAGTGCATTATGGGTAAATAATACAATAACAGAATGTATGAATAATGCTGAAAAACAATATAAAGCACTAATTAATGCTTATAAAGAATGCAAATACGACGGAATATATGCAGGATGGGAGGGTTCATTTAATTTATTAGCAAGTGCTATGGGAGCCAATTTAAAATATACAGATGAGAACCCGCCATCAGTCGAAATACCTCCTGTATCTAAGATAGAGGATTTAAAGAAATTTATAGAAGAAAATGAGAAATCGGATAATAGTTTTGTCAATTACAAATTGATTAATACAAATATAACGTTAATAAAAAAGTTAAAATCAAATGTTAACAATGTTCCTATATTAAGTTATATTCCCGGTCCGTTTACATATGTAGGAGTAATCAGCGGGTTAACAAAGTTGATGATTAATGTAATAAGAAATCCTGATTTTATTAAAGAAGCTATGGAACTGGTTTATCCGTTTATTTTGCGTCTAGGTGTATTAAAAATAGAAGCGGGGATTGATTGTATAACAATTGCGGATCCATCCAGTAGTTCTACAATAATATCACCAGATAATTTTAGAAATTTTGGATTACCCTTTATAAAAAGACTGATAGAAGATCTGAGAAAAGAAGGCAGCAGTAATCTTAGAGTGGGGGTTCATATCTGTGGAAATACAAGTCCTATACAGAAATTTATTGAAGAATTAAGACCAGACTATTTTGAAGTTGATAGTTTAGTCCCGATTGCAGAAGCAAGAAAAAATATGGTAAATACTTGTTTAATAGGAAATATTGCACCATCTGAATTAAGTCAGAAGACGGCATCTGAAATTAGAGAATTATGTATTAATTGTTTAGACGATCTTAATGGAAAAGGACATATTTTAAGTTCAGGTTGTGAGATAGCCTATGGCACTCCCCTCGAAAATATAAAGGAAATGACTAATACTGTTAAAGATTACAAATTATAAAGATATTAAGTTAAGAATATTAATCATTTTTTAACAATTATTGAAAAAACAAAATGAACGAAAATAATAAATGAAAATAACAAATAATAATCACAAATCAAAAAAATTAAATGAAAATTATAAACTAAAATTATTAAATTAAATATTCAATAATTAAAAAAGAGAAATAATATAATTACCAAACCTTTATTTTTCCATGTATAAAGAGTTCAGTGAGTTCAGTAATATTTTTTAATTTTTCTTGGACAATTTGTTCAGATTCATAAGTAATGGTATTCCATGATGCACCTTCTTCTGCCATAACACAAACAGAAGCTACAAGCGGTTCATTAATAGGTTTTCCGATTTGACTTAATATTTTGACATGGACTTCTTTAACACCCTTCACATTATCGGCGATTTCGTTGGCACAAATCCCTGCTAGAACATTATAAATCTTTCCAACATGAGATACTGGGTTCTTACCTGCACTGGCTTCCAATGACATTGGACGATTTGGTGTAATAAGCCCATTAGTTCTATTTCCACGACCAACTTGTCCATCATCTCCAGACTCTGCAGAGGTTCCTGTGACTGTTATATAGACAATATTTTTATCAATCATATCTGCTTGATTTACATCAACTTCTACATTGTAAACAGGATCCACAGTTTTTGAGACAAAATTCTTGATTTCCTCTATAATATCATTTTTTATAGATACATATTCATCAATATCATTAATTAAGCGATCTATCATAGCAGTTGCAACAGTTAACTTGATATTTTTACCTTGACGAAGGCCCATTACCTTGATATCCTCTCCGATTGCAGGGATTCTTTTAATTGCTTCTTTTTGAAGAAACTGCTCAACTCCCATTACAAGACGTTCTGTAGTAGATAAAGGAGCATAGCTTACTCCAAAAGAAGTATCATTCGCTAAGGGGATTTCTTTACGGTAATCAAATAAACCAACTAGATCAACGCTACCAGGTTTAATGCGAGAATCAATAATAATATCAGTTTTAAGATTCATATATCTAAAGGTATTTTCTAGGCTTTCCGAAATGGCCTCCCGCGCAATACGCTGAATTGGGACTTTTTCAATTTTTTCACCACGTATTACATCGCAGGCAGCACGTCCAATTATTGCAAAATAAATGGGTTCAACTACCATTCCGCCACCGAATTTAGGTTCAGATCTACCACCTACCAGCGCAGCTTTATCAACATTAAAATGTAAGATTGTTCCAAAATTATCAATATACCATCTACATAATTTTTGGCTAAGGATTTCAGCTGCATTATCGCACATACTATCAGGGTGCCCTGCACCTTTCCGTTCAACCATTTCTATTTCTTGATCTTCAATATGAGTTCCGAGGAGCTTTTCTACTTTAATATTTGCCATGAAATCTCACATCATATAAATTTTAATAATTTTAACATACATTAATTAAGTAATTTTACTAAAAATTTTTTTTCTCATTATAAAAATTACACCTATTTTTAATCATTTTTCAGTAAAAAACATAATTAAGTTAAAAAATTAAATTTAAAGATTATAAATGATAATAAAGAAACTAAAAAAGTAGATAAACGGAAATTTTATTGCATATGATGAACTTTAATAAATTTTTAAAAATTTTTGAATGATGTTAAAAAAATAATTGAAGTGATATAAAAATTTTAGCTTCCGATCATAGAAGCCAAGCGATCCATACCCCTTGCCTTTTCTTCAAGTTCTTTAGCCAATTCAATTTCTCCTAATTCTTGACTTAATTTAGCAGCATCAGCAAAAGATTGAGCAGCAATTGCATAATTGCCTTTTGCCATTGCATTTTCTCCTCGTTTGATAAGTTCTTTTCTGAATCGAATCATCTTGTATCGAGGTAAGGCTTTGAATGTTAATAAACTTTGAACAGCGGTTCTAACAGAATCAACAAAATCCCGGTCTCGATTATATTGAGCATTAATAATTTCTTTAGAAAATTCAGAGCGTTTTACACTATAGCTACATTTAATTAAATTTTCAATACATTCTTCTAAATTGAGATCTAACCCATCAATATCCTTTTTGGATTCAGCCATTTGTTCTAAAGCTTTTTCACCTAGTGCTCCAGCAGCTTTTGCAATAGGAAGTGCCGAAATTACTAATCTTTTGCCAGTTACTCCATAATCACCTATCAAATTGATGATGGCTCGTCTTATAAGAGCGTCGAAATTTATATGCTGTCTGTTCTGAACTGCTCTAATTCGTTCATTGAATTCCTTTCTTTTAACATTATATGACACGTCAACAAGCGAAGATATGGTAAAACCTAATGAATCCAATTCTGCACGAGCATCTCTAAATTGTTCGATTACTTCATCACCAGGTAATTTTGCGGCATCAGCAATTGGACCAAGTCTATCAAAAACTCTTCTACTGCTTTCATCATAATCTAAAATTAATTGAGTTATTGCCATGCGAACTAATTGATCAAATTTTTCATGTGATTCTTTGATTGCGTTTTCAGCATTTATAGCAAATTCGGTCTTTTTTATGGAATAAGATGTATCAATAAGCGTTGCCATCACAGATTTATAAAGTTCATCGATTGCTTCTAATTCACGTCGCCCCTCATCAAATTGTTCTCTTGTAGATTCACCAGGCAATACAGCAGATTTTGCGGCACTCTCTAATCGTCTAAATAATTGGCCAACTTTAAAAGAATATTCCTCTTCGAGATTTTTAACTATATCTCTTACCGTTTCATCAAAAATATTTTTTGCAATTTGGCTAAATTCTCTAAATCTATCTTCATATCGTTTAATATAATCTAATTTTTCTTTATAATTAAGCTTCATATAAAAATCGATAATACCTTCAAATCTTTCTTGCTGTTTATTGATCCATTCTTTTGCTTCACGTACTGTATCTATAATTTCCTTAGATTTATCCAAGGGATAAAGCCTGACTTTTGATGCTTCTCTAACTACCTTACCTTCTTTTAGTTGCTTTAAAATCATTTTAATAGACGGTTGTAAAGAAACAATCATGCCACACCTTACATTGTCAATTTTTGCGCGAGGTTCTCTTGAAATAATATCATCTAAGGTGGACCTGACATCTTTGAATTTTCTAGTAGCATAATCAGGGTTCCCTCTGGTTATAGATGCTAGACCGACTGAATAATTGTGTACTGCTTCTGCAAGTGCCTTTTTGACCTTGAATCTGGTGTATCCAGCTTCAATAGCTTCATTTGCAATTTCCCCTGCTCTACTGAAATTTCTTGCTGCTTGGTCATAAAGTTTTGTAGCTTCAGTATTTTTAGTAGCCCTTCGTGCCTGAATTGTATGGAATGTTCCCAGATGAATTAATGCATTAAAACTTGTTGTGTAAAAGATATCTCTAGAATTTGCACCTTCTTCGATGGTCATTGGAAGAGGCAAGCAATAATTTTTTGCTAGAATAGCAATTTTATTATATTTTTGAACTATTTCCAGCATTTTTCTGGCACTTATACCGTATTTCTCGATCGGAGTAGCAACAATTGCATGTTTTTGTAGTTCTTGTTCTTCAGGTTCTAATTCTTTTAGTAATTCGATTAATTTATTTTCTCGTTCTTGTAAGGTGGCGAGCCTTTGTCCTTGATCTTCAATAAAATCAATACTAGGAACTTTACCAAAAACCTCAGTAGCAAGTTTCTCAAGGAATCTCTGAGATTCTGTGAAGGTATTTTCCGTTCCGCATTGCAGACATCTTAGAGTTACTCCTTCAATTAACTCAGGGATCTCACATAAGCATCTAGTACACGGTAATCGTAGCCAACTCGGTTTTCTAGTTGTCATAACAAAAATCTCCTCTTTAATTTGGAGTTTTGGAGATTATTTCTTTCCTAATCAATCTAATTTGAGTTCAAATTTTGTTATTAATTATCATTAAAATCTTATTAATATTTAATTCTTATGTTTCGGGTTAAATAAGTTTTAATACAAGAGATAAAAGGTCAAAATACCACAAAAATGATCAATTTTTCTTTATGAAAATTTCTTTTAGCTTGGAAAGAAATTATCTAATAAAAGATATTAATTTATTCATTAATTTTTCTTATATATTTTTTGGTTATACTTAAATCTATGGAACTTTTTTCTTTTTTAATAATTCTTCACTAGCATCTTAAATAGAATGATTAAAATATAGGAATCTTCATAGATATTATCATGAATCCAATAAACATTAATGAAATTGATTCGGCATTTTATCCAGATATCTATGAAGGTTCCTTTATACTATTATTTCATAAATTAGATTTTATTTTTTCTGAAAAAATAATAATCAACAGTTTAAAAAAGA
>CAZYEE010000112.1:0-11349 GCA_964646355.1 uncultured archaeon
GAATTAAGGACAAAGAATCCCATTCCATGACAAAGAGGATTGCAAGTCAGTGATCTAATCTTTCCTAACTCAGCCATTGTAGCTTCGATAGACCCACGCCAAGAACCATGAACTCCTGTATATAAAAACTGAAATGAATTTGCCATTATATTAAAATGAGTAAGCATAACTCCTTTTGGGAGCCCAGTAGTCCCACCAGTAAATAATAATGCTCCTAAATCTTCTTTAATATTAAGCTTTACTTTTGGAGGATCTGGCGAATACTCTTCTATATATTTTTGAATTGTTGGCTCATCCGGTCTATCTGAAGATATTTTGATGATATTTTCAACTCCCTCTTTCTTGCATGCCCTTTTAACAGTTCCTAAAAGTCGTTCATCTGCAATAAATAACTTGACTATTCCTGAATTATTTACTATATGTTCTACTTCTTTTTTCTTTAATAGTGGATTCACCGGAATTAATATACCACCCGATATGCTTGATGCATAAACTGTAAAAATATACTCTGGACAATTAGGAGTCATTATAGCCACGCCGTCCCCTTTCTTTATTCCAAACTCTTTTGAAAAAACTGTAGCAAGAACATCAGTATAATACGAAGTCTCATAAAATGTATACTTAAGATTTGTTTGTGGAAAATACATCATCACTACATTCGGAAAATCTAATGTAGATTTTTTTAAAAGACAATGAAATCCTGCAAGATTTGGATATTTTAAAGTTTTTGGAATGTAATCTGGTCTATTCTTCAACCATGGTCTACCCGGTCTAACCCATGGACTTTCATTCTCAAAATCTGCAATCGAAATTCGATCAAAATCGCATTCTTTATCTTCTATTATCTTATACACCCTCATTCTTTGAAAATAATTTTATAATACTTTAAATTTTACTTTTATCTCATCATCTTTATTTATTTAATTATTATACCATTTGATTTATAACTTTAATTCAGTATCTAAATAAAAATTATATATAACATTGTTTTTTTCAATTTATTTCATTATTCCAATCATTTTTTAACCAAATCATTTCTGAATTTTTGAAATAATATACCTAATTTAATACGTTCATCAAAATTCTTCTATTAAGCCAGTCATCACCGATAAGGATAAAAAACATGTTAAAAAACATGTTTAGTTCATGATAATAGCAATGCAAATAAATACATTCTATATATATCTAATATTATAGAAGGATATTAGCATTTTAAGGCAGAATATTGTATTTTCTCTTAAAAAACTAAAAGGAGATTTATAACGTGTTCACCTAACTTATATCAGATTTATGATCTAAATTTTGTAAAAAATCCAATCAAAAATAATATTTAAATATTTTATAGAGAAGAAATTAATTTACTCGATTTTAAAGAAAAATTTTAATCAATTTATATATTATTAATTAATGGTAGGTGTAAAAAATAACTAAAGGATTAAGAATCGCATCGGGTATAATTTTAGCTATTGTCGGAGCCATTGGATTTTTTTTAGATTTTCGATGGGGTATAATTCTTGGATATTTATTTGCTACGCCTTATATGGGAATTCTAATAGCCATACTATGTATAGGATTAATAGGTTCAGGAATTTTAATGATAATTGATGGAGCTAAAAGTGATGAATTATAAAATATGCGTAATGTCAATTTAATCAAGCATTGAAATTAATTTCTAGCGAAAATATTATCTGAATTTAAACCTATTTTTTTAATTTTTAATTTTTTTTATTTGTTTTAATGATTTCATTATTAAAACATATTTTTATTTAGCATATTTTAATGATTTTTAAAATTAATATTAAATTTCTTTTAAATTCTTTAAATTAAATGAAAATAGAAATAAACCCAGAATTCAAATAAAAAAAATTAAAATAAATCGTTAAAATCTATAAGTGAATAATTATGGACTTTAAGGAGTAGATTTTAACAATATTTGAGCATAAAAAGCCAGATTTCTAATTTGAATTTAGTAATGAATATGATAATTTAGTGAAATACTAAAAATTTTTTTCTTGTTTAAATTTTTGATTATTTTTTTAATGTCTTCTTAATAAATCCAGTTAGGGCAATTTTATTGTGATTGCATTAGCTGGGCACACTTCGATACATCTTCGGCAATTATTACATAAGATCATAAATGCCGATACTATTTTAAATTTTTCAGGAGGTTGTCCATGCGGTGGTGTTTTAGTTTGAATATAGGCTAATAATTTATAAGGGCATGCTTTAATACATTTAAGTCCGCATTCAATAGGATCTATGCATAATTTTCTACTAACTCTAATTTTTATTCTGTCGGTAATTTTAACATCACCTTAATAATCATCTTTTAATGCTGGGAATGTGGAACGGTCCACTAATTTTAATGCACCTCTGTTGCATGCCACTCTGCATACTCCACATCCGAAACATTGAGTTGGGTTTATTATTACCTTATTTCCATCTGATATTTTTTTCTTAATTGCCCCGAACTGACATCTGTTTATACATTTAGGTTCACCGCCACATGCATCGCATTTATCATCGTTTACAACACAAATATATTCTGATTTTCTCGCTGTGTTTACAATATTATAATTCAGACGGGACTTCAATCCGATGCAATAGGGATATTCACAATTGCATATTACAATTGGAATCGGGACAGGGGCCCAGTATACTGAATGTACCCATCCAATTTTATCAAATTCTCTTAATTTTTCTTTGGCTTCTTCTTTATTCAATAAAATATATTTTTCATAGGGTCTATTTTTTGGTACCATCTCTGGAATCGGATAAAGGAACATACAAGTCATTACATCCTCCAATCCCCCAAAATGTCTGCGGCAATAACAAGGAACGATAATGACATCTCCAATACATAAATCTACAATTTTCAAAGCATCTTCTAATGGTATAATCTGTCCTCCATGTAAATTCTCAACTTGTTTACTGACATTTTTCAAATTTTCATGGTCATGAATATCAGGAACTAATGCATCCATCATTGTAGCTGCCCCAATCTCAAATTCCATTTTATAATTTCCTCCTAAGTACTCAACAATTTTAGCTTGTACTACTTTTGCAGATTTCAGTGCTTCTTCAGTGAAATTTTCTGGATTTAAGTACCATTTGTGCCCATTACCATATTTCAAGCAATATTCACACATAGAACTCACTTTTTTATATTAATTATCGTATATTCAATTGTGGTTATTAAATTATTTGTTATGTATAAGTTAAATAGTCGATTAAAATTTTGTTCTTAAATTCAATATAGTTTAGGTTTAAAAATACCCTTGATTATTGTTGTAAACTCTACTAATTTTGAATATATATAATTTCAAAATATTAATTTTACCGAGTTAAATTATTTTATAAAATTTTTATTAATAGCGAAAAAAATTACTCGAATAAGTATCATAAGATATTGAAGTTTCTCTTATATTATGATTATAATTATTGAAATAATAATATATATTTCAAAATTGATTTGAACAAAATACAATAAAAAAATCTATAAAATGAATCAGTTTACAGCTTATAAACCAATTTTTAGGATAGATCATATTCATAATAAAAAAATCTAAAATATCATTGTAATTTTTCTAGCCGTTTTTAGACCATAACTATATATATAAATATTTATTATACCATAATAACTTATTAAAATATGAATTGTTATATTGTTAATTGGAAATAGTACAAACATCTATTTTTAGAAAACAAATAAATAAAATAATTTGGTGAATAAAAGAAATGGTATATAAAGTTGAAGGAGATAGGCTTTGGTATAAATTTTGGCCCGAAGATATTCCAAAAAATATTGACATTCCTGAAAATTTGTCATTAACAGAAATGTTAGATAATACAATAAAAGATTATCCTGATCTTCCAGCTATGGTCTTTAAGGATAAGATCTGGACTTATAAACAATTAGGAGAAGCAGTCGATGCTTTTGCCAAAGGTTTACAAGATTTAGGACTAAAGAAAGGGGACAAAGTTTGCATAAATTTACCAAATATTCCGCAGTATATGATTGCATTCTTTGGGATTTTAAAAGCTGGAGGAGTAGCAAGTCCAATTGTCCCGCTTCAAAAGGCTGCTGAAATCAGACATCAAGTTACTGATTCCGGAGCAAAAATGTTAGTAGTACTTGATACTTTTTACGAAGAAGAGATCCAGAAAATAATTGATGAATTACCATTAGAAAAAGTTATATTGACTGGAATCGGTGAAGCATTAAAACCCTTCGTTCGTATTTTAGGAACGCTTTTAGGAAAAGTTCCAAAAATGAAAAAATGGCCAACAGGTGAAAAATTCGTAAAGTTCAAAGATCTCTTAAAAACCAAAGGAAAACCAGAACCCGTAAAATTTGACACACAAAAAGATCTTGCAGTCTTAATGTATACAGGCGGAACTACTGGGCTACCTAAAGGTGCAATGTTAAGTCATTTCAATCTTATTGCTAATTGTTATCAATGTGAAGCATGGATTCCAGATACTGAGCCAGGGAAAGAGGCTACAGTAGGTGCATTACCATTCTCACACATCTTTGGTCTTACTACAATGATGTTGGTAGCTGTAAAATTGGCAGCTAAATGTATTCTTATTCCAAATCCGAGAGATATTCCTGATTTAATTCATAATATTGTAAAACATAAAGGGACATTATTTAGTGGTGTAAATACACTTTTTAATCGAATTAATAATCATCCACAAGCCCAAAAATTTGATTTATCCTGCTTAAAATCTGCGCTTAGCGGTGCTGGTCCACTTGCTTTAGAAGTTCAGGAAAAATTTGAGGAATTAACAAAAGCAAGGATTGTAGAAGGCTATGGGCTTACTGAAACTTCACCAGTTGCTACAGCTAATCCACTTAGCAAAAAAGGAAAAAGAAAAATTGGAACAGTTGGTTTTCCATTACCTAATACTGATGTAAAAATAGTAGATCCAAGTACAAAAGAAGAAATACCACAACCTGGTAAGGAAGACGATCCTAGCACTCATGGTGAAATCGCAATTAAAGGGCCACAAGTATTCTTGGGCTATTATAACAGACCTGACGCAACAAAAAAGGATCTTCGAGATGGTTGGGTATTTACAGGAGATATTGGATATTTTGACGAGGATGGCTATCTCCATATCATGGATAGATTGAAAGATCTAATCAAATATAAGGGTCATTCCGTATATCCAAGAGAGGTAGAAGATCTGTTATATCAGTACGAACCTATCAATGAAGTTGGTGTTATTGGCGTTAAATTGGAAAATGGTGAGGAAACAATTAAAGCATTTGTCTCGCTAAAGGATGAATATAAAGGAAAAATCACATCAGAAGATATAATCAATTGGGCTAAGGAAAATATTGCCAGTTATAAATATCCAAGAATCGTAGAAATTATTGATGAAGTTCCTACTACAAATGTAGGTAAAGTTCTCAGACGAAAACTAAGAGAAAAAACACAAGAATAATTAATCAAAAATTTAAAAATGAATTTATGTATTAATTTTTTATATTCTTTTTTTCACACATTTAAATTTGTGATAAAAAAGATTTCTATTAGAAATGAATTTTTCCTAAAAATTTGTTATGCGTTTATTTTTTAATATAATTTATTTATGTAATTAAATTATTGCGAATTTTCTTGCAATTTCCTTAAATTCATCATCTGTAAGTGCTGATTTTCTAATACCGCTGCCAAATAAATGATTTTGTAAATAATTTATCAAATTTTTTACTCTGCTATCTTTATCGCTTATATTTGGATCCAATTCCTTTATTTTATAATATATTACTTGTTTTCCTGAATAGGGTCCGACCAGTAATCTTCGCTTATTTCCAACGCTTTCAGGAGGAAATGGTTCATATGTTTCTGGATGTTGAATAATTCCAGCAGTATGAATTCCCGATTGATGTGTAAACGCATTTATCCCAACAATCGCCTTATTTGCAGGGATAGTTATCTCCATTGCTTTAGAAATTTTTTGACATACTTCTGTTAGATATTTTACATCATATTTATCTACTCCATGATGATATTTCAAATTCATAATAACTTTTTCTGATTCTGCATTACCAGATCGTTCTCCAATACCCAGCATTGTAGTAGATGCCCATTTACAGCCATGTACTAATGCTATCAATGTATTTGAAACAGCATTTCCCAGATCATCATGTCCATGAAATTCAAAATTTAATTTAAAGTTTTTACAAAGATATTCTACTTTATCAGGAATACTTCTACTAATTGGAATTGTATTGCTAGTATGATGAACACTTCCAACTCCAACAGTATCACAAATACGATATGTGTCTACTTTTAATTCTTCAAGTAATTTTATAATTTTCAATTCAAAATTCCAATCGGCACGGGTACAGTCTTCTCCATGATAAAACACGGTCAATCCGTGGTCTATAGCATATTGTACTACTTCTTCTATTCGTTTATATGCCGCTTCCCGATCGATTTGTAATTTATATTTTAAATGAATATCTGAAATTGGGTGTGAAATACCAACCTCTTTTATATTTGGGAGTCTCAGAGCATCATCTATATCCACTTTATTAGCTCGAACCCATATTGCTACCCTAGTTTTATCAACGATTTCTGATTCTAATACTAACTTGGCTGATTGGCGGTCGATATCATACCAGGTTCCAAACATTTCAATTCTTTCCACTCCTATTTTTGATAGCAATCTTGCAATTTCCAGTCTCTCTTCTGGGCTAGGTGCCCGAATTCCTGGCATCTGAACGCCATCTCTCAGTGTAGTATCATCAATACATCTATCATTCATATGATTTTTTGTTTCAACCAGTAAAATCACCTTTTCAAATCTAACCAGATTATTTTTTACATATTTTTATAAAATTCGAATTATTCTAAATAGAAAATTTTAACTAATTATGTGTAAAAGGGTTATTTCATTTTAAAATATTTCTATTTTGATTCTAACTATAAATAAGAAATATTTGAATAGATGTAAATTCCAAATCTTTTAAATATTAAGGTAAAAAATTCATGTATTTATATTAAATTATAATCGTTTTTTAAAAATTAATGGTTAGAATAATAAAAATTTATACTATCTTCTGAATTTCTCTATCTATTTCATTAAATTTTTACTAAATATTTTGTTAAATTATTGATTTTTTATTTAAAATCCTTTAGAACAATAAATGTATTGGTGCTTATTATTCCATCAATTTTATCAATTTTTTCTAGAATTACGTCATTTAATTCTTCCATTTCTTTTACTTGAATTTCTAATAAAATGTCATATATTCCCGTCAATGCTGAAATCTGCTTTATATGTGTAATACTTTTTAAAGATTCGATTACATCTTTCCATTTCCCTGTTTCTGCTTTTATTACCATTAATGCTTTTATCATAATTATCAACCTTATCTTAATTTATGCTTTAAGAATTGTTTCTATATGATAATTTAATTCAATTACACTATCCAGTTGTTTCAATCTATCTAAAAATTTTTTTAATCTATGATAACTGGAAAAAAAGGTTCTCAAAACTAAATCGTACTCGCCAGTAATGCTTTTTATTTCAGTTATATTTGGATTATATTTTAATCTAAATATCAAATCTCGAAGTTTATTTTGTTTTATTTTTAAGAGAATTATTGTTTTTATGCTATTTTTTTCATGATAATATCTTAGTATCATTACTATTATCATTAGCAAAATCGAGGTACTTAATAAAAATATATTATAATTAGTTTCATTTCCTATAAACCATCCTACAATTATTGATGTTATAGGTTC
Organism: uncultured archaeon; assembly: GCA_964646355.1. Lineage (GTDB taxonomy): Archaea > Asgardarchaeota > Lokiarchaeia > Helarchaeales > HEL-GB-B > HEL-GB-B. The sequence continues at coordinate 7,764 of CAZYEE010000112.1, forward strand.
AAAAATTGCCAAGATAGCTACCCATTGATCCCATCTTAATGATCTAGAGGGCCAATTATTTTGACTTTCAAAATATATGATATATGGTAAAATTGTACATTCAATACCAATTGCCCAAGTCCATACATTCTGCATTATCTTTGGAAACTCTTTTAATTCTAAAATGAACATATTAATTTCATTGATTAAAAATTCGGATTTGACTGGAAAATATGGATAGATGATGACAAATACTATTAATGAAACTAGACTGAATAAGAAAAAAAAAGAGACCTTAACAAGTGATTTAACTAATTGATAGTTTGTTGATCTATCCATAAAGCCTAAAATCTTGTTTTTCTCATGGATCGTAAAATCATCAAGGCTTGATATGATTATGAAGAAAAACCAAAAAATAATGGTAAATCCGAGCGAGGCTAAACCAAAAATAGTAGGACTTGTTGAAAATTCTAAAGATGAACTGGCGATTGTTAATATTCCAGCTATTATTAAAATTGATAGATATGAGATTTTTATAATATCAAGTTTCTCCAGATTTCTTAGCAAATTATAACCTGCAATTATTATAGTAACAATGACCGTATTCATTATTGCTGAAAAAATAACACCTAAAAATTGATAACTTAAAAAGTAAAATAGAATACTAAAAAAATAGCATAAACCTAATATAAAATAATATATGATATAAGGAAACTTAATTCTTATTTTTTTATTATTTTCATTGCTAGTTTTTAGTGGTAAAAAACCAGTTATATTAATTTTAAGATCTACAAAATCGTATGTAAACCAATTAAATCTTTTGTATTTTTCATTTAATCTATTTATAACTATGAATATGAAAACAACACAAAAACCAAAAATCGTAGAAACTAATACTCTAATGAATGTGATCATCAATACTGATTTTAATTCCGCTTCTAAATAATAGTAAGGCCAAGGTATGATTCCCCAAAGTATTGTGGTCATTAGAATAGCAAAATAATTTACTTTTTTTATAATTGATCCGAAAGAGATTATCAATAATATTAAAAATATTATGTTAAATAACACAAAAGAGTATAAATCATTCAACATAATTCATTAACCTAAAATATTATTATTTTTATTTTACTGTTTAGAATCATTTAGACTTGTCAAAAATTACTAATTAAGCCCATGAGATTTGTCATAATAAATTTTTTCTATATTTTAATTCAATTAATGAATTCATTAGATATTATGCTGGTAAGGAATTTAAATTTTTAAGATATTTTATAAAGTAAACATCAAAATCGTGGTGAAATCTAATAAAAAATGCATTACAACATTACTTTAACTTTATACATTACTTTTATAAAGAAAATGCGTATATTGTAATTTAAAAATAAGAAAATAGTAATTTATTATTAGAAAATCCAAATTTTACTTTAATTAAAATACTCTAATGGTGTTATAAATGTCTGATGTAGAAGCTGAAACAGCATATAAAAAACTAAGAGACATTATAATGATGCCTAAAAGTAGAACATCGTTGGAAATATTAAAAATCTGGTACACTCCTGAAGATGCCAAAATTTTAACTGCTGGTCCTTTTAAGACAATTGGTGTAGACCGGTATACAATTGAAGATTATGCAAAAAAAGCGAAATTACCCGTAGAAAAAGTTAAAGAAACCTTTGAGCGACTTGCTAAAAGGGGAGTTTTATTCTATTATGTGAGCAAAAAGGATGGTAAAAAGAAATATATGATACCTCCGCTGTTTCCAGGGCTAATCGAATATTTTATTATAAATAAAAATGTTAGTATTGACGAACGCCGAAGATTTGTGGAGAAATTTCATAGTAATGAGCGAGAAACCTTAGGTCTAATATCTATACCCTCAGATTTTAGTGTATTTAGAATAGTACCAGCTCTAAATCCCCCAAAAGAAACACGAATGATTAAAATTGATCAGAAATTAGAACCTGATAAATCTCAAGTCCTTACATATGAAGATGTTGAGAAAATAGTCCTTGAGGCAGGTAAAGAGGAAAATAATATTGCTGTCGTTCCATGTACTTGTCGAACAATGAGTATGATGCTTAAAACAAATCCTGAATGCAAAAAGCCCATTATGAATTGCCTGATCTTTGGTGTTCCTGCTCGATATGTCGTAGAAGAGGGTATCGGAAGATATATTACAGTAGATGAAACATTAGAAATATTAAAAGAGGCGGAAAAAGAAGGTCTAATTCATTTAACTCAAAATACGGTTGATAGACAAGGATTTATTTGTAATTGTTGCGAATGTTGTTGTGGGGTCATTTCTACAGCAAAAAAATATAATTTATGGAATATGTTTCAAAAATCTGATTATGTTCCCACATTCGATCTGGAATTGTGTAAGCATTGTATGAAATGCGTTAAGATATGTCCTTTCTATGCAATATCTTATATTCCAGGAGAAAAAGAAGATAAATCTGAAGATATTATCAAAGTTCGAGAAGATGTTTGTATAGGATGTGGTGTTTGCGCCTCAAATTGTCCATCTGGTGCCATAAAACTGGTAAAAGTTAGAGATAATAAACCAGCAAAGTCATTTATTGAAGCAGTTACAAAAATGATGACCAGCCTAAAAAACAGATAACTTTTCTATTTCTTAAATACATTTACAAAATAACTAAATAGTTCAATTCATAAATAATAAATAAAAAAACCTTGAAAAATGGAAAAATCTGAAAATATTTCTAATATATTTTTATTTGTATTTCTTTTTTGTTAATAAACGACAATTAATATTTCTTATGAGTGTTTTTAAAATCCACTGCTATTAACTCAATGGAATTCTTTGATATATAGTTTCCGACTCAAATTCCTCACAATACCTAAGTAATCTCAATATTAGAGATTTTGACCTCCTCACTATTCTACTACACAACCTACTATCGTTAATGATTTCTCTTACCACCTCTGGGAACTCTCTAATTGAATAATATAAATAAAGGGTCAATTCCCACTCTTTTTTGTTCCTCCTTACTCCAAAATTTACAAGTCTCTTTAGCAAACTGAATTGTTGCTCAACAATATTTGATGTTATTGATTTCCTGTTAAAATATTTCGAGACAATGCTAAGTATTTCTACTGTATAATCGTTATCATTCCAGACCGGAGAAACTGTATTAGCACCAACTCTATAACGATATAAATAGGGTACTCCTTTTTTAAAATAATTTTTACCACCTCTTTTTGTTTTTTTGCTCTCATTCTCGGTTTGTCTTGTTCTACTTCTTATTTTATTTTCCGGCTCTCTTTTCCGGCCTTTTTTTCCTTTACCTCTCTTTTTCTCAATAGTATTGGACTCCCTCGTCATAAATACATTCTCACCCTTGAATATATCATTCGTAGTAGCGATATGTCTTATAACTATTTTATCTTTCTCGTGTTTGATAGCATCTATTATAATATGATATCTTAATCCTTTATGTATGTGTCTGATATGGATAATGTCTCTATTTAACATCTTTGCCACTTTCTTGTAGGTAGAAAAATCATCTGATACAATTATCTCTGGAAAATATCTCAATTTATCAATAGCTTTACTAATTATTTTATAGATATTTTCCGCGGT
>CAZYEE010000113.1:0-3677 GCA_964646355.1 uncultured archaeon
CAAATTCTTGGTTTTTAAGCCCGCTTTTTAGAAATAATTGAATATCGCCAACAAGTTTATCGCTAGAAGGTAACGAATTATAGATGCTAGTGGTGAAAAATTCGTATTCAAACCCCGATAATACTTGGGAGAATAATGCTTGGACTTGATTAATCAGTTGCAAATATTTTGGGTTTTTTTTAAGGTTTGGATCATATTTATGGATGAGGATGTTAAAATACGGTTTTTCGTTTAAATATTTCAAAATTTCAACGACCTTTTTAAAATAGTTAAATGACTCAATTATCCTATCCCTATCTTGAATATCGATTACATAAAAGAACAGATCAAGATCTACAAAAAACTTTTCAGGTTTGGAGAGATAGGTTTTACGATATAATTCTTGCCCACCAAAATCCCAGATGATATAATCGAGTGTCATACCTATTAATTCATGTCGGACTACACCTTCAGTTGGTTTTAATGAACCAAAAGTTTCTATTCCTATTTTTTTAGTAAGTAAATTAATGATAGAAGTCTTTCCGGCATTATCAAGTCCCATAAAAACAATTTTCTTTACATATTTTTTTTCGATTCTATCTATATTATTAATTATTTTTGCAGCAGCGATCCATTTATCAAGGTTGGAGGAAGGAATACCATATTTACGAAATTGCTTTTTATGATAAGCAGAAATAGTAGCGTTAGCAAGCTCTTTAATGGTAACAACATCCAGCACTTGAGATATGATATGGTTCGTTTGAGCATTCATACCTTTAAGGGCTAGAATCGGCAAATTTTTTATTTGCTCAATATCCTCAGGAATATCCATAATATTCAAAAGATTAAATAACTTTTTTCTATCTACTTTTTCAAAATTTTTTGATTTATTTGCCAATAGAAACATATCCTTTGGTGATTATGTAATAAGAAATCAAAATCCAGAAGTCTGGAATAAATTCCTTTATAATTCATTTAAATTTACATATCTGATAAATATTTTTTATCTATGAATTGTTTATTAATTATTAGGTAAATTTAACTAATATATGAATTATATGGGTATTCATTTATAAAATAAAAAAAATCTTAGAGACCAAGCAAATAATGGAAGCAAAAAATTATTATTTTCTAAAATAGATGATTTTAGATGGTATTAATATATAATATTAATGATAAAAGAATCATAAACAAGTATTTTTATTTTTGAAAATTTTATATAGTATAATACAAGATGAAAATATAGGTATTCAATAGAATATTTGGAATATAGGCAAAAAAATACATTCTAATATATCAAAAATGCTGAAAGTATAAAGTAACTTTATAAATACTAAAAATAATGAAGGACGGACTAAATAAAATATTATGAATAGTAAAGCAGAAGAGGCTATGATTTTAATGAAAAAAGTTGAATTATTAGCACCTGCTAAGAACATGAAAGCTATAAAGGCAGCGCTAAAAAACAGTGATTCTGTATATTTTGGGATAAAAGGTTTTAATATGAGGGAGGGTGCCGATAATTTTGAGATAAAGGATTTAGCGAATGTAGTAAAATATTGTCATGACAGAGGAAAATACGCTTATCTAGCAACAAATATTCTGATATATGATAATGAACTGTCTGATTTAAGATATATACTTGAATCTGCAGCAGCTACTGAAGTAGATGGTGTGATTGTTCATGATTTTGCTGCAATAGAGATTGCAAAAGAATTAGGGCTACCATTTCATATATCCACACAGTGTAATGTCTCGAATTCGATAGCCGCAAAATTCTATGAAAAATTAGGTGCTGATAGAGTTATTTTAGCAAGAGAATGTTCACTTGAAAAAATTAAACAAATTAAAAATAGCCTCAAAAGAATGAAAGTCGAAGCATTTGTTCATGGTGCTATGTGTACAATGGTATCTGGGAGATGTTATTTCTCTGCAACGGTTTGTGGTACTCCTGACAAATCTGCAAATAGAGGTAGATGTACACAACCATGTAGAAGAAAGTGGAAGGTATTTGATCTTGAAAATAATGAATTCATATATGATGGGGTCAGATTCTTAAATTCGAGAGATTTATGTATGGTTCAACATATACCTAAAATGATTGAGGCTGGGATTGACTGTTTCAAAATAGAAGGCAGAATGAGAGATCCATATTACGTGGATGTAGTATCGAGAGTATATCGACAAGCAATTGAAAGTTATTATAATGGTACCTATAATAAGAAAAAGGTTAGATATTGGCTTAAGGAACTTAAAAAGGTATTTAATAGAGGATTTACTACAGGTTTTTATTTTAGTAGACCAACAGAACGGGATCATCAACATAAATGGGCACTTAATTTATCACATTATAGGTTAATCGAACTTGGATCGATTGAAAAATATGATCCTGAGTCCAAAATGGCTCAAATAAAGTTAACAAATGGATGGATACAGAAAAATATGGAGATAGTAATAACAGGAAAGAAGACGGATACATATTTCAAACAAAGGATATACAAAATTTTAATGGATGGTAAGAAAGTATTTAGAACTCCGAAAGCTTCAGAAAATGCACCTGTATTAGTCCAATTAAAATTAAAGGAGCCAGTTAAGGAAGATGGGCAGGATAAAATATACTTTTTTACAGCATCTACGTATAAAAATAGGTATTTAATGAAAAAAGATAAAAAGATTTTAAATAAAAAAGATATTTATCGTTTATGATAAAAATGAACCTTGTGATTAAACTTATTTTATAATTAAAAATGTAATTTTTTTTGTTTAAATTGGTCTAATTATTTTAGATTATTCTAATCTTCGTTTATTTGAAAAAATAATAATGGTACTATCGTTTACAAAAAGAGATTTCTTTTTAAATACGCAATCTTTATATAGTATTTTTGAAACAATATAAATATAAAATATTCGAAATACTTTTTAATTATTACCCGACAAAAATAATGATATTAAAAAAGAGCCAAATTTTTTATTCTTTTTGTCGAAAAAATGGAGGCTCATAATCACCAATGAAAGATACTCTAATTCAAACAAATAAAGATAGCAATATTTCTGTGTGTCCGGAGTGTTTATCTCACGAAATTATAATTGACAAAAAACGTGGAGAGAAGATTTGTAGCAATTGTGGGCTAGTTTTAGAAGAAAAAGAGATTGATCAAGGCCCAGAATGGCGTGCATTTACATTAGATGAAAGAAATAGACGTAGTAGAGTTGGATCACCTCTAACTTATACGGTTCATGATAAAGGGCTCTCAACCATGATTGATTGGCATGATAAAGATCATTTGGGTAAAAAATTATCTCCTAAAACGAGGGCCCAAGTATATAGATTAAGAAAATGGCAGATAAGGACAAGAGTCCATTCAAGTATTGATAGAAACCTTGCATTTGCGATGAGTGAATTAGACCGTTTGTCCAGCCAGCTGGGAATACCAAGGGGGGTTAAAGAGTCAAGCGCTGTTTTTTATAGAAAGGCAATCGAGAAAAAATTAATTAGAGGGCGTTCTATTGAAGCAATGATAGCTGCTTCTATATATGCTGCTTGTAGGCTTCGTAAAGTTCCTCGTACCTTGGATGAAATTGCTAGGCACTCTAGAGTGAATCGAAAGGAATTGGGCAGATGTTATAGACTTATTTTAAGAGAACTTGATATGCGAATTCCTACAGCCAGCCCAATTGAGTTTATTCCAAGGTTTGGA
>CAZYEE010000113.1:3687-11347 GCA_964646355.1 uncultured archaeon
AAAAACGAGCAATTGAGATAATTACTATGGCGAGAGAACAAGGATTAACGGCTGGAAAAGATCCAACTGGACTGGCTGCTGCTTCAATTTATATATCTGCAATCCTTGAGGGTGAGAGAAGAACTCAGCGTGAAATTGCTGAAGTAGCACATGTTACTGAAGTTACTGTAAGAAATAGATATAAAGAATTAGTAAAAGAATTAAATATAAAAATAGACGTATAACCTAAAATAAAATAGAAACCTAATTTCCCATTTTTTTCCACAACTTTTTTTTTAATAATCATTTCTACATTAATCAACAAGTTACTGTATCATATCTAATCTTTTATCATTAAAATCATTTAATGGAACAAAAGTTTTTAACAGAAGTTATGATAAAATATATTGATGCCGGTCCAGCATGGTATATTAATAAGACCACCTGTAGAAGCATATTCATTATTATTAAATGTTACTGAAGGATGCAGGTGGAATAAATGCAAGTTTTGTGGAGTATATAGGAATCAACCCTATTGGGTACGTCCACTTGAGCTTGTTTTTAAGGAAATAGACTTTTATGCGCAACAATTTGGTAATGAATTTATTGACAAAGTTTTTTTAGCTGGTGGTAGTGCATTATCAGCACCAACGGATCATCTCGTTAAAATTATTGAAAAAGTCGCAGAAACATTCCCAAATACCGTAAAACCTGGTGGAAGAATTAGTTCATATGCAAAAAATCATGATCTCTTACGGAAATCACCTGAAGAGTTGCGTAGATTAAAAGAAGCAGGACTTAAGATTGTGTATATGGGTCTAGAGAGTGGCTCCGATAAAATCCTGAAAATGATGCGGAAGGGAACAAATGTATACGGACAGATAAAAGCATCAAAAAAATGCATGGAAGCAGGAATTGAACTATCCTTATATATAATTCTAGGTTTAGGCGGAATACCATTATCCGAGGAACATGCCCTTAAAACTGCTGAAGCATTAAACGAAATAAATCCCACAAAATTTAGATTTAGAACTTTGAATATTCTCCCGATTTCAGATCTCTGGCAGGAAAGGGACACATTTCCAATCTGCCCACCGTGGATGATAATAAAAGAGGAGTTGACTATTCTCGAAAATCTTGGAGATCATGTAACTTCAGAGGTTTACAATGATCATGTCTCCAACTATGTTACAATTGAAGGAAAATTACCGGATGATAAAGAAGCGATGATCCGATATTTAAGAATATTATTAAAAGATCCAAGGATTAAAAAATTAAAACATAAAGGATTATTATCTATGTAAATTATATCTTGTCTACATAAATCATATCTTTTCTAAATTCATTACTTCTTTTATTTTAGTTATAAACATAGTAAAAAGAAATAGTTAAAAAATAAAAGAAGTTATTATTCAAAATTTTGTCAGTGTTAATGAGCGCTTGGAAGTTTTTTTCTAATTCAATTATTTTACGATTCCAAAAGATTTTAATAATAGATCCGGATCCAGTTTACCGCTTTGATATGTTTTTCCAGTGCGTAGATCATTTAAAGTGATTGTTGCTGGAGCAAATAAATTCGGGTCTATTTTATAGAAATCCCATTCTGCATCTTTGAATATATTATAAAAGGGTTTGCCATAATCACGTGAACTGCTGGATGGAACTTTGTTGACCAGATTTTCTATATCATCGTTTTCATCACTCTGAATATTTAAAAATACACTCCCGCACATAATTATTGCATCGTTGGTCATGCCCATAGATTTCATATCATTCTTTCCTATTGGAGCAATTGGTGTGGTTCCGAACCCGAATTTAATTTTTTTAGGGTCAAATCCCAGTTCATGAAGTTTATGAATCCCAGTTTCAACTATTCTAGCAGCAATTTGTACCGTTCCTGCAATACTGGATGTACGAGCAACACAGGCATAGGTATTTTCAGGCTGGCACCCACATTTTTCTGCAATAAAATTCATCACATTTTCATTAGGTATTTTATCAGTTTCAAGAACTATTACTGCAACATCGGATTGATCTTTATATTGTAATTCTTCAAATAGTTCTTTTTCTTTAAGTGCTAATGCACGAGCTGGGCCTGAACCCATTCCGAAAAACTTTTCCTCTTTCCTATTGATTCTCCATCCTGCGAATTGAGAGCCAAGGCATGCGATATGTGGATGATCGGTAGTAACAGTTAGAGCGGGCATAAGGACATTGTTAATATTAATTGAGTCAAAAGTAATAGTTCCGTATCCACCCAGACAAATTTCACCTAACTTTAATCCAGCTTCATATCCTCCTTCTGCTTTAACGCCCATATCGATAACGGTTGATTTACCAGTTTTTATTATTTCTATATTTAATCTTTCCGCTAATTTTTCATCTTCAAGAAATTCACTAATTATCTTAAAGGCTCCTTGATTCACACTAATCAAAAAACGACACCTCGTAAATTTAGCTGAAAATTGAATAAACCAAACAATTATATAAACTTAATTAAAGTAAGCAACTAAATAATTCTCTTCAATAAAAAGTAAAGAAAAAGGAAAGTAGTAAAAAAACTAATAGAATCAGCCTAAACTGGAATATTCACTTCGTTCTTAAGTTTTTTAATAATTTGTACTACGTTAGTGCCACCTAATTCTGCTTCAGGTTTAAGTATCAAGCGATGATATAGTGAATGTTGTATTAATGCTACGATATCATCCGGTATAACGTAATCACGCCCCAATATTGCAGCCCTAGCTTTTGCACCATTCATTAAAACAAGTGATGCCCTAGGAGATCCGCCTAGAAGTATTTGTGGATCTTTACGAGTTTTAATTGTGATATCTCGTATATATTTCATAAGATCTAAATCAATATAAACCTTCTTTACCGTTTCTTGCATTTTAACAATCTCTTCAGCACTTGTAACCGCTTTTAATTCTCTACCCTCCGGACGATCTTTAGTTATCATGATTTCTACTTCTTCTTTTTCATTAGGATATCCTACAATTAATTTAAATAAGAATCGATCAAGCTGTGCTTCTGGTAAAGGATATGTTCCTTCTTGTTCCACAGGATTTTGAGTTGCTAAAACCATAAAGGGAGGAGGTAGTTTATAAGTTTGATTCTCAATAGTAACTTGTTTCTCTTCCATACATTCCAATAGTGCTGCTTGAGTTTTTGGAGGTGCTCTATTGATCTCATCCGCTAGTATTATATTAGCAAAAATAGGGCCCTTTTTAAATACAAATTCATTAGTACGTTGGTCCAATATGTTAGTTCCAGTGACATCTGCAGGGAGCATATCCGGTGTAAACTGAATGCGTTTGAAGGAACATCCTAAAACTTTTGCAAAGGATTTAGCCATAAACGTTTTAGCGACTCCCGGCACACCTTCTAATAAGATATGTCCATTGCATAATAATGCAATCAAGATATTTTGAAGTACTTCACCTTTTCCGATAACCACTTTCCTTACTTCTGTCAAAATTTTTTGGGTTATTTCCTTGATTTTTTCAACGGTCATTTCATCTTCAGACATAATAAACAACTCTAAATTAATTTTTGATTAATATGAGAAATGTAAAGGGTGAAATTTATAATATATGATCATAATTGTTCAGATATCCATTTCATGGAAAGGAAAACATTGAGAAAATCTTTTTCATTTGTGATATTATCCTCTTTATTAGCTAAACGTTCTAATTTTTCAAATGTTCTTATTAAACGTCTTTCATCGAAGTTTTCTTCCTCGACATGAGCATCTACAATTCCATCAATAACACGATCGAGGTCCCAGGAATTCAATTTCAATTTTCGCATTAGATTCCGTTTTAAACGGTTGTAAAGCAAGTTAGCAGCGTCTCTGTATTTACCAAGTCGTTTAAACCAGATTAATTTGGCAAAATAAACTGATCCTGTTTCTTGCTTTTTTAGAGCCTTCTTTATAGTCTTAAATCTCTTTTTCAAATCTTTCTTTATTTCTTTTTTGATATTAGGGATAAATCTATTGATAACCTTATATATTAAATAAATACCTATCGGAAGAAGTGCCCAGTAGAATTGAAAGAAATTGATATAGCTAAGAAGATAACCGAAAATGTAAGATGAATTGAACGCATTTTTAATTTGATGTGCCTCATCAAATACTATTAAATAATTTCGATCGCCACCGGTCAAGTCATTAATTATATATGACGCAAATGCTCTGTGGCTATAACCAGGTGCATCTATATGTTGATTAGTAAAGAGTTCTACATCGCTGAAATAGATTATATTACCACTTTTTACAGCAAGTGGGTATGATTTCATTTCTTCGGTTTCAGAATCGTATACTCCATTATTATTTTTATCAAGCCAAGTATTTGATGAGGTCAAGGTATTTAAATAAGCAGTTCCACCTGCAACAGATTGAATACAGGTTCCTCTATATATTCTAATAATACCTACATCAGTTACTACATTAAAGTTATAGCCGCTTCCTTGTTCACACAGATAATATTTAGAATACTGAACAAATGAGATACTGAAATTAGCAAGAGCCATTCCAAGAGAAGCTGATATTGCAAGTTCATTGACAGTTCCGAAATCACATGCAATGAACATCTTACCGCCATTTTTCAGGAAATCAATTAATGATGCAACCTCAAATATACTAAACATTTTTTTAGGCCCAAGAACAACAAGTAATGTACTTTGTGTCGGATGATATTTGGTAGATCTCTGTAATTCATTATAAGATGATAATAAAATCTTAGTTTCATAACCTTGTGATTCAAGCATTTCTCTAAATTCTGAACATCCTGTTCCCGAAGTATTAGTTACTGAGTATGTTTGAGTAGTTATTGAATCTAGTTGGAGAAATGAAAACATAACTGGAAGAAAAAATATCCAAAATGCCACAAAAAGTAAGACTGAATTTTTAATATCCTTATCAATTGGGGTGTCTTTATGTCTGTGTGTGAGACCTTTATAAACTATATAGACTCCAATAAAGTTTAAAATGAATCCAAACATTGGATAAAACATTTGACCCCAAAAAGTAAATGAAATATCTATACCAATAATAAAAATAATAATACCTGCAATAACCAATCCCCAATTAGTAGTTGAACCTTTCTTTTTTTCACTGCGTTTTTTTTCTATGCTAGTCTTCTGTCTGAGAGGACCTTTTCTAGGAGTGGTCCTGACATTATTTCTGGATAGATGTTTGGACAATTTTTCACCTTAAAAGCTTGTTAAGATCACATTAAAATGGTCAAATCGAGCTATAATTTTTAATTTTTTATTCGATATTTAATATAGTTATTTGATATCTGGTTAAATTAAACTCTGATATCAATTTAATGGATAAATAAAGAGGTAAATTAAGTGGAAAGGGTGGCTTTTTTCATGATCGGTCCAACAAGAGCGTCAAATAACAATTTAGCTTCTTCAAACTTGTCCTTATCGATAGAATGGTCGCTAAACCTTGCTTCTTCATAGAGTGAGGTAAACGCATAAAGTTCTTTTGGAGGAAACTTTAAATTCTTTACAAGCTCCATTGCAAATTCTCTAATTGTTTGTGAAGGAACCCGTCGTTTCTCTCTATAAACAGCGACAATTTTTAGAAATGATAGATAGGCGTATATTATTGCTTCTTTGTATCTTTTTCCATCGCACAGGGCTTGTACATTGTCCTTAATTTTATTAGGCTCGATTCTTTCCATAATTTTTTGTTTTTTCTTTTTTTCACGTCTTCTAACAGACATTTTAACACCTAAATATGCTAATATAATACCTATAACTACAGGTATAATTATCCAGAGCACCCAAAGCATTTCAAAAAAGTTTGGGGCAGGTATAATTGAAATTAATTCGGTATTTGATATAAAGCTCATACTAACGCTACTCAGATTTGCGATAATAGTGTAATTTCCTTCAATTGGAATTATCATGTTTAAATTAAATTCACCATTGTTGTTAGTTAATACTTTGGTATTAATTATTTTATGGTTAGTTGAATTATAAACTGTTATTATTAGTTCTCTACCAGCAAATGGATGCCCGTTTTGAGAAACCGTACCATATATTGCGAATGTTGAACCTGCATAAGCAGAAGTTGGAACATCAATAGTTATTGTAGGATTGTCTCCGATAAATATTGGTGTAGTAGTATTGGATTCAGCGATCATTGAAGTACCTTGAAAATCTATTACAAGTTCGTCGCTCGTGCTCGATGAATAAAAGGTATTAACTGGTATTGAAATTTCATAATTTCCAGATACTGAAAAAGTCTGATTCTTTGATGGATCGCTTAATGGATATACGGTAATTTGACCATTAAGCTCAGTACCATTCTCATATGCAAGTGTTCCAGTGATATTAATAATTTCTCCTAATAATGGAGTTTCAACAACTCTTACATTTTCAATTTTACTCGATGCCTTGATAATAATATTTGATGGTATTGACTGGTTATATTTTATTATTGAACTAGCCGGTGTTGCATTTACTATATAGTCCTCTTCTTTTATTGATGTAGAAACAATGAAATTCGCAGTAAAATTACCATTTTCATCAACTTGTGTGACTACTTCTTGGTAATTATTATCTCTAACTCGTTTTGAATCAAAAGTGATATAAAGTTGCTGTCCCGTTAAATCGGTGTTTGAATATATTTCTTCTATATGCCCTTTTATCTCCACATAAGTTTGGCCACGCAACGCTACAGTCGGTGTAACTTTTGAAATAATAAGATCACATAAGTACCCAAACCACGGGTCGTTGCTCTCGCTTGCATTTGTTATATATGAACTATAGACACTACCCGCAGAAAAGTTTACGAATATTTCGGTGCTTCCTGTAGGATGTGAAGAGGGCACATTATATGTGATATTATAAAATCCAGTCCCATCTGTAATATCTTGGCCTAATTCTATAGTAGTACCATTTGGCAAAATCTCCCATGCTTTGACAGTTTTTCCGGACAATATTGAATTATTATCTAGTACCAAATACCCATAAATATCCAGTTTTTCACCTATCGGAATGAAATTCGCAGGATCAAGATTTCTTCCATTATTATAACTTGTCGTATCTTTCACAAATTTTGATTTTGCTACTATTAAAACATTAAAATCGGAGCTATTAGAGGCACTTGAAGGTATATCAATTAAATTACCCTCAACGCTCCAATTACCGTTAAATGTAGCGTATATGTTCATATTGCCAACTGGTGTATCGCTAGATATAGTTATTGAACTGCTAAAATTGCCATTAGGTCCCGTGATAATTGAATCATGTGTAATTTTTTCTCCTGTATCCTTGTTAAGTAAATAAATTGATTGTCCTGAGGTATTTGCCACATCATAGGGGTCTATTAGATAACCTCTAATTTGTATAGTAGTCTCAGATCGTATTATATAATCTCCTACTGATAATGGATAAACATATAATATTGTGCTATCTTGGCAGTTTATCGAGTAATAATAGGTCGCTGTACTTTTATTTACAAAAGGTAGAGTAGTATTAGCCCAAACCTGAGCTATCGAATCGTGAAATCGTGAGATATATAATTTATAAGAATACCAACCAGTTAGATTTGTATAAAGGTGTCCAAAAATAAATTCACCAGAAGAGTTTAACCAATGAATATCAACAGGCGCATTGGAAATAGCAGTCCCATTATCATAAGTAACCCTACCATATAATG
>CAZYEE010000114.1:0-11216 GCA_964646355.1 uncultured archaeon
TGACCTCCAAAATCCCATATAGTTAGTGAAACATCACCTAGATCATCAAACTTCACAATTTTCACATTAAAATCAGCGCCAACTGTCATTTTATAATTATCTTCAAATTGATTTAGCGAATATTTACGGATCAATGATGTTTTTCCTACGGCAGCATCTCCAATTACTACAATTTTAAATCTATATACTTGATCTTGCATATCCTTTACACATCCTTCAGGTAATTTGTTTTAATTTCAATAATTTTATTTTTGTATCAAATTTATCTTTCATAATGATAAACAAAAGTCTTTTTTCAAAACTATTATCTCTTAATACCCATAGGTTTCCAAATTTTTGTCAAATCTTTTGAAAATTACTGTATATAATTCAAGATAGAAAGGTTTATTCATCAAAATGGCATTAATTTTTATAAATAATTTCTAATGAGAAGAAGGTAATTTTAAGTGGATAATAAATGTTAAAATATAACAAAAATATAAAAAATGTAAATTAATACATCTTATTGAAAAAATATGTAAAATAAATAATAAAAAAATGGAGAAAATAGTAATATACAAAATAATTAAGAAATAGTAATGATAATACAATTGAAATATATACAAATTATCTATATAAATAATTTTTAAAAAAATTACAGATACGGAACCAGATGAAATGAATAAAAAGCGGATTATTTATTCATTAATTATTGGATTATTAGTATTACTAGTCATTGCAATTATATTTCCAATTATATATCCTGTATTGTATGTTTATTTAGCTGTGA
Source organism: uncultured archaeon (assembly GCA_964646355.1). GTDB lineage: Archaea > Asgardarchaeota > Lokiarchaeia > Helarchaeales > HEL-GB-B > HEL-GB-B. The sequence continues at coordinate 770 of CAZYEE010000114.1, forward strand.
TGCTTACATATTTTGGGATAATAGTAAAGGATATTGAAAATTTTGGAAAAATTTCTATAGGTATAATTATTGGTTCGTTCATATTATATTTCGTTACTTTTAATATAGAATTTATTGATAATATCAGAGTTTTAATTAATTGTATTCTTGATGCAGGTATGTTATTGTTTTTTATATATTTATTAATAATTCTACCAAAATATTCTTCAAGATTTCATATGGGAATGGAAGATAGCGGGGTTGGAAAATATCATCTTCATGAAGGGTTTTTTGGTATTGTTTTATATATTATTATGTCGTTTTTGATGTTTATTCCTTCAATTTTGGCATATTCAATAAATATAAGTATATCAGCAATTGATCAAGTATGTTTAGTGATTGGTGGAGGAGGAAATATTTTAAGCACATTTTTTATAGGTAGAGATTGGGATGACATTAAAAACGGACTATTAATTGAAAAAATTGAAGATGGTAAACAACCGGAAGAACATGAATCATTCTGGACTCCAAAGAGACATTTATTAAAAAAATATACCAAATTAAATGATTTCACTACGGGTTTTATTTTATGTAGTGCGGGAATAGCTCTTTATTATTCAAAATTATTTGATTTTTATGAATTAAAGATATGGATAACTATCATCTCTCTCGGTCTTTTGACTTTCGGTGGATTTTTAATGGGAAGATCTTGGATTGAAATGTTAGAGGATAGATTCGGAGAGGTGATTAATAGGCCAGTATTGTTGAGTTTAAAAAGTTCACTCCCACCAGATGTGAAAATTACTTCTGTCGATCTTATTAGTTATCCAATTTGGATAATCACTGGATTTATTGAAAAGAAAAAGCGGAAATGGTTGTTTTTTAAGAGAAAGATAAAAGAAAAAAAGACATTACTAGTTGATGATATTACAGGAAAGTTATTGTATTTACAAGAAGGCAAAATAAATAGATGCGACGAATTCAATGAATCCGAATTAAATGAAATAAAATATATGGAGGGCTATAGAGATATTGAGAGAAATTTAGATGAAGATACGATAGTGAAAAACATAAATTTTCTGGATGATATTACAATTAAACCTGGTATTTTACCAATATATGCAGTGAAATTAAAAAACGAAAATGATAATTCGGAACGATTTTTAGGTGTTCATCTAAATACAGGATCTAAGATCGAGTTATTTCAAGATTACAGTGTCAATTATTTAATGCCATTTAAAGAAGAAGGAAAGGTCGTTAAGGATGTAATAGTCCGAATTTCTAGTTTTCTCAAACGAGTAATTGCTAGGAAAAATTAAATGTAGGGCTATTTGTGATCTGCTCAGGTAATCCTTCCTTTTTTATGATAAAATCATCTTCAAAATTAACGGCACCCCAATCCGGTATTATAATCTTAGGTTCAAAAGCTATTACCATATTCGGTTGGAATGTAATTTCATTATTTTCTAATAAGAATGGCAATTCATCGAGACATAATCCGATTCCATGCCCAAAACCCTCTCTATATTGATGATAGCCTTGAATGTACGAATGATATTCTTTTGGAATTAATTTTATGATATTTTTACAAAATTCGCTTATTTTGATTCCATTTTTCATGTAAGGGAGTATTTTTTTCCGAACTTTTAACAATATATTATAAATTTTTTTGAATTTTTCAGATGGTTTTCCCACAAAATATGTTCTAGAATGATCTGCATTATAACCTTCAATCACACTGGCGATATCCACTACTACAATATCTCCTTCTTGTATAATTCTATTTGAAGGTCCATGTGGTTCTGCATTACATGGACCAATTCCAGATAAAACAGGCGGAAAATCGCTCCTTGCCCAGAGGTTTTCTCCAGAAGCAATTATAAAAGGCGTTCTACCCCAATACCCATCAAAATATGAGAATGTACTGCCGCTCTTTGTCAATAAATGTTGTATTTCTGCCCCTAGCTCCAATTCGGAGATTCCTGGCCGTATATATTCACGAGCCACATCCTGTACTTTCTCACATATTTTAGCACTTTTTCGTACCAAATTTAGTTCTAGTTCGTCTTTGATCATCCGTAAATTTTGAATAGATGTAGCAATATCTTTAAATACAGACTTTTTGAGATATTTTTTTAACCCTTCATATTGGCTAACACGCATAAAGTTCTTTTCAATTCCAATATTGTATTTTTTTGTTTCAAATTCATCTATACCATTTAAAATATTATATGTGGACTTGATTTGGACCACGTCTTTTATATGGCTCTCCTTTTTTGCTCTTTCAAAATCTCTTCTGACATATAATATAGGGTCAGATTCATTTGGGATTAATAAAATTGAATGCTGAGCGGTGCCTGAGAAATAAAATATATGTCTTGAATTGAAAATAATTGAATAATCTATGTCATTATCTCTCATAATCTCTTGGATTTGTTTAATCCGATTAATATAATAGTCCATCTAACTACACCTTTTTCATTTTGATTTACATTGGGAAATCATAATTTGATTTATGGAGCATATTTAATTATTTTTCGTGTGCTCAACTGAATTGGTCTATAATTTAGAAAATATTCAATCAATTGAACTGATCTTTTTCTGATAGCCTGTTTTAATATACTTTTCCTCCTTTTAATATATGTTGGTGGTGGATCTACTCTGCCTTTAATTAAAGGATCATTTGTACGTTTCATCCAATATTCTAATTTAGCCCGTAATTCTCTAACTATATCCTTGTAGTTTGGATCTTTAATTAAATTATTTTTTTCTATAGGATCTTTTTCAAGATCATATAATTCTTCTTTGGGTCGGAGACCTATTAATTCAGTTTTAATAGATCTAATTGATTTATAACTATGAGTATCATTTGGTATATGAAATAAATGATTTGATACATCAGAACCTTCAAAATTACGAATATATTTATATTTCTCAGTCCTGATACATCTTATTGGATCATAAATAGTATGATAGGTTTTTTCAGCAAATATTTCGGTTCTAAATTTCTCCGATTCTTCATTTAATAAATGTAGAAAACTTTTTCCTTCTATATCTGGATATTTTTCTGGGAAACCAAATAAATCAATTAAAGTAGGTAAAAGATCAATATTGCTTATTAAGGAATTTATAATTTTACCTCCATTTAATAAATTGGAATCAGGATAATACATTAATAACGCAGTTTTTAATCCTGGATCATATAAAGTACATTTTGCTCTAGGCATATCTATTCCATGGTCTGTAGTAAATATAAATAATGTATTTTTATTTATTCCTATACTTTCTAACTTTTTGTATAATTTTCCTACACATTTATCCACTTCTATAACAGATCCATAGAATTCTGCCATCTCTTTTCTTATTACTTTCGTATCAGGGAGATATGGTGGATTTTTAACCCTCTTAAAGTCTATTGGAGTCCCAAATAATCGAAACGGACGGTGACATTCACAAACACCAATGTTTAGGAAAAATGGTTTTCCGATAAAGGCATTCTTTTCTAAGAATTCAATAAACTTACCCTCTATCAATGAACATGAATATTTATAGACCATTTTTCGTTTACTTATGTAAGAATAACCTAGTTGATCAACATCTTTAGTTTCATGTTGAAATCCTATTAGGTTTGTTGTATATCCTAATTGATTAAAAAATTTCGGCATAGTAAAACTTGTATCTAGTTTCCAACCTTCCTTTATTAGCCCCATTACACCATGTTGATGTGGATATTTTCCTGTTTGAATACTGGCTCTACTTGGGCTGCACTGAGGAGCAGAACAAAAGTAATTAGTAAAATATACACCCTTTTTGGCGATCCTATCTAAATTTGGTGTTTTAATACTGACTGGATTGACTATTGAATCATAAACGCTTAAATATTGGCCCAAATCATGCGTTATAAATAAAATAATATTTGGCATCTCGGTCATATAACTCTCTCATATTTTAACAATTACCAGATATGTTTTAGATCCTTGAAATATTAGGTAAATAAGTAAAAAAGTTCGGATTTATAATCTTTTTCTTAGTTTCATTTTTCAATTAAGATCATCTAATCATTGACCATTATTTTTTGTAAGCCTTTTTGAAATAACAAATTTTATTAATTTGTTATGAGGTATGTTTATTTGAAATTTTTTTCTACTATATTTATTTTATTTAATTGAGGTTTTAAAATGGCACTGAATTGGAAGACAAGGACATTAGTAGTATTTCTTGTTTTAATGGCCGCACTAATTTCCGTCATTTACAATCAAATCTTAATAAAATTACCTACAGAAGTAAATGAAGAGGACCCATTATTTTTTGAAAAAAACAGATACGCCTCATATTATTATAACAATGGTTCGATAGATCAGCTACAAGATGTAGTATTAATTATAAATGCTGATGTAATCAATTCTACCCACACCAACGTATCTATCTACATAAATAGCAAACTACATGGATCGTTCCTGGTAAACCCAGAGGGCTATGTATATGAAAATGGCACCTTGAAAAAAAACTATTCAATCTGGTGGGTTCATGTTGAAAATCCAATGTTAGAAATCTTTACGGGATTTGGCGTAGAAGCAGGCAAACGATTCAATTTGATTGATCCTACTGGATTTCTTGGTGCCCCATGGCAGAATTATACTGCCGTAGTTGATAGGAAAAGAGTTTGGTGGCCAGAAGATCAAAAACTTGGAAAAATATTAGGGGCTCAAGCAAGTTTTCAAATGTTTATTTATGGTCCAGGTGGAAATAAAGTTGCGACAGCTACACTTGACCTTACATGTGGACTGGTAGAACTATGGGATGGTGGGATCAATTCCCGTCAGACCATGACATTATATGATACCAATTATCCGATCTCCAGAAACAGACTGGTGATATTTCCAGTACTATGGATTGCTGGAACAATTCTAATTGTTGTAGCTTATGTGGTAATGCGAATCGATTGGAAAAACAAATTATTACATAGATTACATTTAAATTCTGAAAAAAGAAATGAAGCCACCCTTTTGATGATTGCAGGAGTAATGGCAATAGGAATTGAATACATTGATATCTGGTTTTATGCACCATTAGGAAAAGATGGTAATTTATATCTACATCTGGGATACTTTGGATTCTTAGTTTTATTGTGCTTTGTTCTTAAAAAACGTCTAGTTTGGACAATACCGGCGTTTCTTGAAATTGCTTTTGTATTCGCCATTACTTATGCAGTAAATGATCCATATGTCCCTCATTTAACCGCATTTATGGGCTCCACCATCAGCTGGTTATGTTTGGTCTGGATAAGTAAACATGACAACGATTGGATAGAAGGAAAAACCTGGATTGGAAAGATCCTTTCTAAACTTTCATAATTATCTATTTTTTTTATTTACGATCAAATTTATGCTAGATGATGTAATTTTAAAAATTTAAATAATAAAGATCCGAAAATTAAGTGTGAATTAATTATTTTATCAAAAATTATTAATAGAAATTTCAATTTTAATGCTATATACCTGCCATTTTAAAGTGAATACTAAATATCTATTAATAAATTTTTTATATATCTTTTATAATCTTCAGATTTCACAAGAATTTATTTCAATTTGATTTCTTTCTCTATATAACCGAATTGTTATTTAATTTATTATTAATTTTTATAACTGAATTATTAAAATATTATTAATTTCATCGATTTTTATAGCACAATATTATTAAATATTTGATTTGGGAATTTTTTGATATAATAGATGACACTGTTATATAATTCAATTCTGAATAAAATACTAAATAAAATAAACAAAAAATTGTTGTAAAGAAAAATTATAAGAAATAGAAAATAATAAAAGATTTAGGAGGCATTACAATAAATTTATTATTTTTATCCAAAATGATTATTTTGTCAAAAAGAAAAATATCGAATATCTCCAAAAATTCAATAATATTTTTTATGAAAAAATTTTCTAATATTATTTCTCGATTGTTTATAATAAATTATAATGAGGTTATCTTTTGATTCATTCAATTTGGATTGTAAAAGATGGAATTAATAATTATATAGATCTATAAGAAGAGATATATCTAAACTTATCATAAATGGAATATATAAATGGAGTAGAAATCCTCAGAATCTTGGATGTTTTTTGATCGCATTTGGAGCTTCATTTATTACACGATCTATATTTTCCTTTATATTATCAATTTTTTTTGTAATATTGATTCATCTTTATATTGTATTTATAGAAGAGAAATACCTGGAAAAAATATTCAAAGAAAAATATATCAAATATAAGCAGTCTACACATCGATATTTTGGGCCCCCAAAAAAGGCTTGAAATTATTAAGAGAAAATTATGAAATAATATTTAATAATTCCCCAGTAGTAATTTTAACAATCCAGTAAACCCGCTCATTAACAATACTTTAACCACATCTTCTCTGCCAAATTTTTCCATAATTTGGGTAATTCTTAATTGAAGAGGTTTTGAGATTGCTACGATGCCCAAGGATATAGGAATGATAAATATGAGAATAAGTAATTTCAATAAAAGAATCATGATTTTGTCAGCGATCTTATTCATAATAAAACCTCTTTAGATTTCCTCAATTTTTAAGATCTTATTAGAAAAATATTCTAGAATTTCTTTTTTGATGGAAATTTTGGGGAATTTCGCTTGACCAGCCGGGCAACCTTTACGGAGTTGCTCAGTTTGATATTTATTAAAAGAATCAGTTTTTACAACCCAGATAATAGGGGGTAATATAGCTTTTTGAACATTAATAAGATCGTCATAGATTGTATTTAAATTCATTAAATTTTTATTAAACTCAATTAAATATTCTTTATAATCGAGTGGACGGGAATTCGGAAGAAATTCGATGACCAAAATATATCTAGGTTTGGGATCTAGCGTGCCGCATATTAAATAATCCTTTGCTTTACAATTAAGTTTTATATCAGCTAATTTGATACTCATATATAATTGATCGAGAGTAATTTTTTCAGAGGCGAGGTTAATAGTATCTTTTCTTCGTTTAAAGATTAATAATGGTGGATCAATTGATATGAATTCAATAATATCGAAGATATTATATGCATATAATCCATTATAGTTAGTCATCACCACGAAATATTCTTTATGCTTTTCAACTTCATCAATCAAAAGTCTTTCACTATCATCATTAACAGGAACAAATTCAAGGAAGTTAGTATCAAGCATTGGAGAGAGTCCAGGTACACTATGCAGTTGCACAGCAATTGTTTCTTCTGTAGCGCCATAAATCTCTCTACAATCGATCTTTTTACCAACTACATGATAAAATCTATTCTCATAAAATTTAAATGGTTCTCCACCCATTATAGAAAAGGAGTAGTTTGGAAAAACATCTTTTATTTTAATTCCAGATTGTCCGTTTTTTTGTAAATAATGGATAATTTGTTCCATAAAGTTGATCAAAATAGAAGTAACACCAAAAAATGTTGTTATGTTTAATTTGCAAGCTTCTTTAATCATTGCATTAATTCTACGAGAGTAATCTTTAATCTTATAGAATTTCAGAGGTGTATAAATGTTGAAATTATAAAATTTCATAAAAAGATTTGAAGAGGATTGAGCAAATGCTCCAGTACCATATCCCGCAGGGATGCCATTAATTTCATCTACAAGGGGATCAGAGGCATAAAAATACATGGTGCCATTAAGAATTTTTGAGTTCAGTTTAGGATTCTCACATATATATGACAAAATAATTCTAAATGAACATTTAGAAGCATTAATAATACTTTTTCTTGTAATAGGGATCAATTTATATTTACCGGATGTTCCAGCAGTCTTTCCCCAATAAATATGTTTACTACCAACAAGAATATTTTTTTCTCCATTAACCATTTTTTGAATATAGGGCTCAAATTTTGAGTAATCGCAAACTGGGCACGCTTTTTGAAAATCTCTAATAGTCCTAATCTGACTGAAATTATGTTTTTTACCGAATAATGTATTTTTATTAACCTTAATTATGTTGGACAAGAGTTTTCTTTGAACATCCAATGGATCTTTTGGGGGGTATAATAGTGTATCAATAAATCTAGAAAAAGACCTAGCTAATATACTCATTATAGACATTTTTAACCACTTTTATTCTCGATTTAAAATTTTTCTAAGCTGTTCTGGAATGCCTTTGAAGACTTGGATTCTATAGTCGCTGGTAAATGAATGGAGATATTCTCTGAGTATCCTTTTTGAGTCCGATACAAAATGGACATAAGCGGCTTCAACAATTTTTTCAAGAATTCTTTTAGGAATTGAGGTGGGGCATACGTCTGCTGCCACTACAGGCTGTTCCCAGGCGTCATCCTCGTTTAGCCACCCCTTTTGGACGAATTCTTGAAATAACCGAGTTTTTGGAAGGACATGTAATAATTGGAATTGCATAAAAGATAGTCTTAATTTCAATCCAAATTTAATAATATTAATTACTTCTTGTAAGGTTTCATCGGGAGCATCTATAACAAATCCGCCATAAACATTGGGAATTCGAGCTTTATTTGTATATTTGACGCTTCTTATTGCATTTTCTACAGTAGTTTTTTTGTCATAATAATCGAGAATTCTTTGATTGTTACTTTCAATTCCTAGAGATACCGTAGCACAACCTGCAGAGGCCATCTGTTTATATAAATTGAAGTCACCTATATTTTTCCTGCAAAGACAATGCCATTTTATGTCCAATTTTTCTTTTTTAATTTATTTCCTTCACGGATATAATGTATTCTGAGCTGTAATAATAATGTTTTTATAGAATCTCATTTTATTGATTATTTTTAAATAAATTATTTAAGTATATAATAAATATTTTTTTAATGCTAAATATTAAAGAAAAGTTTTCCAATTTAATATTCGTAATTTTAGAATTGATTTTGTTTCCAATAATTTCAGGGCATTAATTACAATCTCAAAAATTATGAAGGAGCGGGTTAGATATTTATTTAAGGAGATTGTGCGTGATGATACCATAAAAATACTAACAATTGAGGGAATTTCAGGAATTTTTAGGATGCTTAGACCTATAAAGAGAAATCAAGATCCATAGAAAATCAAGCATTCATTCCATCAGCAATCTCAGAATAAAGACCTTTTAATATGGTTAAATTTTTCAATAAGTGAATTATTTTTCGCATTTTATAGGGGCTTAATATTGCATCTCCGAATTCTTTTATAAAGAATTTAAAGCGCTTTAATGAAGTAAAACGATTATACGTCTCTATAATCAATTTTTGAAGTGTCTCTCTTGAATAGTCATTAATATTAAGATCAATAACAGGAATACCAGTTTCCCAGTATTTGTCTATGTTTATAGATTCTAATTTTTGGAGATCAATCCACATCTTTGTCCCTGGAACTGCTTGAACTATTGTGATTATAGGCCATGTGATATCGGAAGTTAATGCAAATTTTAAAGTTTTAATAACATCTTCTAATGGTTCAAAAGGAGCGCCTACCATAAAATTCGCCATAATAAAATCAAATTTAACTTTTCTAGCAAGTTTAATAGTATCAAATGCTTGCTGTGGTGTAGTCTTTTTGTTATAATAATCAAGAATTTTTTGTGAGCCACTTTCTACTCCGAAGGAAATAAATTTGAAATTACCCTGAGAAACCATAATTTTGAACATCTCGCTGCTATTTTGATCTACTCTACCTCGGGCTGAAAAAATAATATCAAGTTTCTCTTTTCTAATATTCTTACACAATTCAATTACTCTTTTTCTATTCAGAGTAAAATTATCGTCTAAAAAATAGACCTCTCGATATTTTTTCTCATCTAAAACGAGTAATTCATCAATAATATTATTAATAGATCTGGTGCGCCATTTATGTCTGGCAAGTAGACTATTCATGCAGTATATGCATTTAAATGGACAACCACGAGATGAAAGAATTGTTGTAAATTTACTTTGAGCAAACTTAAATCCACCAAAATCCCATGTATAATTTATATTTAATTTATCTCTATTTGGAAAAGGAATATCATCCAAATTCACAATTAAAGGGGTGATTCCATTATCTTTTATTTTATTATTCTCTCGATATACGATTCCTTCAATGTCTTCAAATGGTCTGTTATTTTCGAGTGCGTTTACTAATTTAAGAAATGAATATTCTCCTTCACCTTTTATAGAAAAATCAACGAACTTATAGGTCTTGAGAATTCGAGGGCCCCAAATAGTAGCATGACAGTTCCCATATATTATATTTATTTCAGGGAAGGATTCTTTAATAGCAGATGCCATTTTATTGGCTGTTAATGAGGTATTTGATAAAACGGAGAGTCCAACAATTTCCGGTTTATAACTTTTAATAATTTGTAAAATCTTATCCAGTGAAATTCCAGTTGCAGAATGCTCTATAATTTTAACTCTATGACCTTCGTTTGTTAATATAGCGTCAAGATACAATAAACCCATAGGGGGCATCGCTGCAGAATA
>CAZYEE010000115.1:0-11187 GCA_964646355.1 uncultured archaeon
AAGGCATATGTTTTATGTTTTTCCATAAGTTATAAGATGCTTAACAGGGTCGTCATGAGGTATACTAAAATAAGACCAGCTCGGTCTTATCCCAGTAATTATTATAATGTAACAAAGACAATGGCAAAAATGGAGTATCTAATAAAATTCTCACTTCTGCAAGCACTTAAATCTATTATTCTTACCAGAAAATTGATTGGTGCGTTTAAAATTTATTCTGATTTTGTTATAAAACAATTATCCAAGAATGAAAAAAGAGATGAAAATTCTAGAATGCACATAGCTTTAGGTGGGAGTGTTCAATTACTTAAGAATTTTTTCAATCAAATGAGAGAAAAAGGAATTTCATTTAATTTAGGTACTGATTTTGATGTTACAACTGGTGGGGGAGGATGGTCAGGACATAAAGCACAAATGAAAACGGATCCTGTAAATAAAGAGGAGTATGTCGAGGATATTGTTGAGCTGTTTGGAACTAAAAAAACACAGATTATTGATATTTATGGATTTACTGAATGTCCAATTATTTTCATGGCTCATTGGTCAGAAAAGTATAAGGATTTTATATTTCATTGTCCGTCTTATGCTAGGATATTAATTAGGAATTCTGATACATTAGAACCAGTCAAGGTTGGTGAACAAGGGCTATTAGAAGTATTTACTCCTTTTGGAAACAATGCATCTGTAAATCATGCAATAATTGTGGACGATCTTGTTGAATTTATATCTGAGAAGAAGTGCCCTGAATGTGGCAGAGAAACTCCTACCTTTAGAATACTTGATAGAATTACAAATAAAGATGGAATTGGTTGCTCATCTATAATATCATGGGTTTAATGTATTTTTTTAACTAAATTTTTTAATTCAATTTTTTTTATCCCATCCTAATTTTACTATCAACTTTTAATTGTAAATAAAATCAAAATTTATTAATCATAAAAATAGCATTGATATTTATCTATTTTCAATAAAAAACTTAAATTTATCCCATATTTGATCGATATCCTCAATTTTTTCTGTATTTTCATATAAAATTTGTCTCATTACTTTTGCATTTGATTTCTCCTTTTTAAGCCATTTAAATATTTCCAATTTAAATAATTTCTTTTGACAATCTTGAAAATCATCCTTATTTATTTTCATCTTATCCTTCCATTCGACCAACTTTTTAATAGATTAAAAGATATTTTAGAAAAAATAAATACAACCAATTCTTAAAACTATATTCGCAATTCAAATATATAAAAGGTTGTGTTTTAAATCAATTATTGTAGATTTCAAAAGGAATTCGTATAAAATTATAGAATATAAAAGAATATCATAAATGTAATTAACAGAATTTGAAAGTGATAACTTAAAATTTTAATATTATATATAATTTTTAGAAATTTATACTTCTTGATATAATTCAAAAAGATTTCTAATTTAAAAAGGATATATTATTTCTGATTTAGAGAAAAATGTAATAAAGTCCATTAAATATTAACCAAATTCCAATAATTATATATAAACAGACAATTAAAATTTTAAATTTTTTAGGGGAAATTTTATTGGCTAAAATGGGCCCAATTTGAGCAAAGATTAAGCTAGGAATTCCAATGCACAAAAATGCTAAATAATTAAACCAACCAATCGTAAATGGAGGATATTCACTTGAATTTATCATATAATCATGATATCCAAATACCAAAAACATACTAAAACCGATTGATGATCCTATAATCATTGTCGATAATGATAATAATGTTGCAATTTGAATTGGAATTTCTAATATAGTATTTAGGATAGATAGGTAAAAAAGTCCACCACCTATTCCAATAAAATGTGCAATCAATCCTGAAGAGTATCCAAGAATATAACTTTTCTTTTTATAAATTTTTGGCAGAAAGTTTTTTGGTTTAATTTTGGTCTTTACATATTTGTATGAGCTAATAATGCAGAATAAACCATACAATATTTTTAAGATAAATCCTGTATAATCTCTAAAATTTAAGAATAAAGAATAAACCAATATTGTACCAGTTAAACTACCGAATCCGACTGGAATAGCGAAATTAGTATAGTGTTTTAAAGGAAATTCTATATTTTCCTTCTTTAACTCTTTAATATGTTTGTAGGTTCCGCTAATAGCGGTGGGAATAACAATCGACATATTCGTTCCAAATGAGATTAATGGAGAGATTGATGGTAAAGTATTCAAATATATTTCGAAACAAATCATCATTATTGGAGCCATAATAAAAGATGCCCCAACACCGAAAAATGAGCTTATAAATCCAACTGATATTCCAACTAATACAAATATTATTATTATTTGAATAAGATCATTTGATAACATAATTAATCAGGATTTAATCAAGGATCAAGGTTAAAAATTTTTATTAAAATAAAAATATAAATTTTTTCGAGCTAAATAACTTTCCCAAAACAATCTAATTGATTTTCAATCTATAATCTAAATAAATCGAGATTTTCGAAATAAATGTCTCCTTAATATATACTTTTAATGGAAATTTTAAAAAGAACCAAGTTTTTCATTGATTGATTTTTTTCATTGATTGATTTTTTTCATTGATTGATTTATAGATTCTCAAATTAATACTTTTAATTTAAATTGAAACTTACTAACAATTATGAAAATAATATATTTTAGATAATTTTTCAATTAAATTTATATTTAAATGAAATAAATTTGGATAAAATCAATTAAAAATCAAAGAATTTTAAAAATTATTATAATGTTAAACCTACATATTTTAAAGAAAATATATGGGAAGTAAGGATTTTGAAAGAATATGATTTAATAATTATAGGAACTGGAGCTGGATTAAATCTCGTTAATACTGCATTATCTAGGGGATTAGAAATTGCTTTAATTGAACAAGGAAAAGTGGGTGGAACATGTTTGACCAGAGGATGTATTCCATCTAAAATTTTAGTTTATCCCGCGGATATTATAAGAGAGGCGGAGCATGCTAAAAAAGTAGGTGTAAATTTTAAATTAGAGGGTATTAATTGGTCATTAATTAGTAAAAGAATGTGGAATCAGATCAATCATAGTATTGAAATGGAACAAGGTCTTAAACAAGTTCCTGGACTTACATTCTACCATGGTATTGGAGAATTTACTGGCGAATATACAATGCATGTAAAATTAAATAATGGAGAGTATTCCGAAGAATTTAGAGGAAATAAGATTGTCATCGCATCTGGTTCAAGATCATTTATTCCACCTATAAAAGGTTTAGAAGAAACTGGGTATATAACAAATGAATCCTTTTTTGGTGAGAAATTCCCGAAAAAGCCTTACAAAAGTCTCATTATTATAGGTGGCGGAGTTATCGCCGCAGAATTTGCTCATGTATTTTCATCATTTGGAACTAAAGTTACTATCGTTGAAATGCTTCCAAGATTATTGACTACTGAAGAACCTGAAATTAGCGAGTTTGTTGAAAGAGAATTTAGAAAAAGAATGGATGTCTATACAAATTATAGGGCTATAAGTGCTTCTAAAAGTATGAAAGAAAAAACAGTCATTATAGAACATGTAAAAACAGGTAAACAGATTGAGGTAAAAGGTGAAGAAATTCTCGTTGCTACTGGTCGAAAATCAAATGCCGATATTTTGAAAGTTGATAAAACAGGTGTTAAGACTGATAAAAGGGGCTGGATCATTACAAATGAATACCTGGAAACCAATAAAGAAAATGTTTGGTGCATTGGAGATGCTAATGGAAAATACCAGTTTAGACATAAAGCTAATTATGAAGCTGAAATATTAAGCCATAATTTATTTGCAAGTAAAGATGATAGACATATTGTAGATTACTCCTCAGTCCCATGGGCAATTTTTACACATCCACAAGTAGCTCATGTCGGAATGACGGAACAAGAAGCATTAAATGCTGGATATAAACTCTTTGTAGCAATTCATCATTATTCTGAAGTCGCAAAAGGTTATGCTATGGGCTATGAAACTGGTGACGATGATGATGGATTCGTAAAATTAGTAGTATCTGCTAATAGAACAATTTTAGGTGTGCATATTGTAGGTCCTCACGCCGCAATACTGTTGCAACCATTTGTATATCTAATGAATGCTGGATTTACATGTAATATAAGTCAAGTCCATGAAATTGACAAGATTCCAAAAGCAAAACGAGCATGCCCAACAGCCGGTTCATTTATACCGATATATCGATCACAGGTAATACACCCAAGTCTCAATGAAGTGACTGCATGGGCTCTTGGAAACTTAAAACCCGTAAATAAGACTGAAATACCTCATTCTCATCATTAATTTTTATATTTTTTTAATAATTCAAAAGTAATTAGAAGCCTTGTAAGCTCTTTAAACTTATTTTATTATTATTAAAACGAAAAATAGTTAAAAAATAATAAACTGATTTTCAATTATTTTTATAGAGATGATTTTGTTATTTTTTCAAATTTAATAAATAATTGATAGGTCCTATTAAACGATTTGTATTCTGGAGCCCAATAAACCTATCGATTCTCCCTTTTGTCCTTGATTTGAATCTAACTTTTTTTCCTTTTTTGAAAAACATAAGAGTTGGGGTGGCGTTAATTCCGTATTTTGTTGCGAGGTTTAAATTCTCATTAATATCAACAGAAATTATCAGTATTTTATTTCCAAAGTGCTGTTCTAATATTTTAAGTTCTCTTTCTTGAAGTCTACAAGGTCCACAGTACTTAGAAGTAAAATCTACAAGAACGACATCATTTTCATTAATCAAACGTTTAAAGGATTCCAATCCATTTACTTTGATCATATTCCTTTCACATTTAATGAAATCATGTTTCTTAATAAATAAAATATCTGTAATATTTTTTAAATCTCAAGTTTTCAAATCTAGACTTTCCAAATCTTATGTTTTATTAATTTTAAATCTCAAATTATTTCAAATCTAATTTAGATTACAAACACATCAATTATAAATTTAAAATACAAGTTTGCAACTAATTATGAATGAAATAAGATAATTTTTTTGGTAAATTGAAATATTTGCCATTCGACAAACTCAAATTATTGATATAATAAATGAGTTAAATATTGCAATATTTGAAAAATAATAATTTAGAATAATTAGGTATTATTAATAAGAGTTCGACCAATGGACCTATAAATAATATTTGAGGGAATATTATTTATATCAAATGTATTTCTGCCATCAACTATTACCAATGGAGTTTCAGTTAATTTTGTTAATGCTTTTAGATCTATGTTTTTAAATTCTTGATGTTCTGTCATTATGACAATACATTCTGAATTTTTTATAGAGTCTTCAAAATTATCTTCAATTTTTATATTTTTGATAGTTTGACATTTAAAGAATGGATCATATACCTTCAAGATTGCTTTAAGTTTTAACAATTCGTTATAAACAGGGAATACTGGCGATAATTGATAATCTGCAATATTTGGTTTGTAAGAAATACCCAATATAGTAATTTTTGTCTTTTTTACAGGTTTACCTATAATATTAAGCGTTTGCGAGATCAATTCGACTAAATGGTGGGGCATTCGATCATTAATTTCTCGTGCCATTCTGATTAAATGCGGGACATAATCTACTTTTATTGCCTCTTGGATCAAATAATATGGGTTTGCTGGTAGGCATGGGCCACCAACACCCGCTCCTGGATAGTGTGGTACAAAATTCCATTTTGTAGAAGCTGCTTTAATTATTTCTATAGTGTCAATTCCTAATTTTCCAAACAAAATTGCGAGTTCATTCATAAGGGCTATGTTAACATCTCTAAAAATATTTTCAGTTAATTTTACTGCATTTGCAGTTTTTGGATTACTTACAACAATTAGTTCGGAGTCTACAATACATCTATATATACTTACTGCGATCTCAGTTGATTTTTTATCAATACCACCTATTATTCTCGGTGTTTTTTTAAATCTATAAATAATTTCTCCTGGATTTGCTCTTTCTGGGCAACTTGCTATTCCAAAATCTTTAGACACTTTAAGTTTAGAATTTTTTTCGATTGTAGGTATAATTAAGTTTTCAACAGTTCCAGGAGATACTGTAGATTCAATAATAATCAAGGAACCTTTCTTAATATATGATGAAATCTCATTAAAACAATTATATATAGCTGAATAATCCGGTATTTTCTCGGACGAAACTGGGGTTGGTAAACATATTATTATAACATCTGAATTCTTAACTGCCAATTCTGGATCCGTTGTGGGAATTAAAAATTTCTTATTTATAATATTTTTAACGATTTTATCAAGTTCAGGCTCATCGATAGTAGCAATCCCCGACTTTAAATTGTTTATTAATTGTTCATTTATATCATATCCATAAACCTTTATCCCCTTGTTTGCAATCATTGCAGCTGTGGGTAATCCGATCCTCCCTAAACCTATTATAGTGAATGTAATTTCTCCTTTCATAAATTTACTTTTTACTATTTCAGGGTTTAGATTCATAATCGTTATTTTTATCGCCTTTCAATTTTATAGCTATCATCATATTGTAAATAAATAAAATATTATGAAATTGATAAAATTTGTCTTATTTATATTATATTAATGGATTTTCAGAAATCAAATTGTAAAAAATATGCATCACTTTAAATATTTTTTCCATTAAATAATAGTAATTTTAAAATATATTGACCATTCTCAGATAATCTATCTTAATTTAATGGCTATTTACATATAATTTTAAGGAGTAAATCACTATTTCTAAAATTTTATTATAAGAAGCCGTTATTTAAGGTGTAAATTCTTATGATAATTTATATGAAAAAGCAAAATAAGATCTATAATTCTATTAATAACTGAATTAAAATATTATAATTGATAACAAAATTGAAATTTAAAATAAGTCCCAATAGTTAGTAATATTCTATAGGATTGTGAAATAAACAGAATATATTTAAAATAAAAAATTTCAAATTTTCAATGATGAGTAAAATAAAAGATTTTATCACGATTAGTAGATTAAGAATTTTAATGGCTACACCCGCGCAGCCATTATTAGGTATTGTTTTTGCTGCTAATTCGTTATTAGATTTTATAAATATATATCTAGTCCATTTTATGATCTTGTATTTTATTTCAATATTATTTGCGGTTCACATTAATTGTTATTGTGATCGAGATTTGGATATTAAATATAAAAAACATCTTGCAAATGCGGTAGATGGACTTGGGAAACCGTTGATACGTAAAATATTGGTTGTGGAGACATGTTTGATATTTATTTTTTCTATTTATTTGATATGGGTTGGCTATTTCATAGTAGGTTTAAATTCAATAATTGGATGGGGGATTTCAACAAGTTATTCAGCTTTACCACTAAGAATAAAAAAGCGAGGCTTTTTAAGTGCTTTTCCTATAATTATTGGTTTATTTATGTTTCCTTTTATTAATGGATGGTTAATGATTTCCAACTATATCACGTTATTTGGTATTTTATTTTTAATAGGTTATATCTTATTGAATCAAGGAATGAATTTGATAAACACAGCTGAAGATTATGATGAAGATCTTTCTTTAGGTGTAAAGACATGGGCTCATGTTTTTGGGCTAAAGAGGACATTTAATATTTCTATAGTATTTATTAGCACAGGTGGTGCATGTTGTATTATCGGATTACTAATGAAACTACTTATAATTGATTTATTCCTTTATAATACCGCTTTATCTGCTTCATTTATAGTTCTATCCGTTTATTTTATTCTAAAAACTATTAATGATATCTATTTTGTTAGCAGACAAGAAGATCTTAAAAAAGCAGCAAAAGAAAATTCGTATAAAATGCCATTATGGTTTGCTTCCACGCGTTATCCGATGTTAATTGCAGCTTTTTGTATGCTTTTACCATTTTAATATGGTTTGAAAATAATTTTTAACATTATTCATCAATCAGTCAATCAATCAATCATAATTGTGGCTTGTTAATTAATTTTGACCATTTTTAATGAAAAAA
The DNA here is from genome assembly GCA_964646355.1 of uncultured archaeon. Classification (GTDB taxonomy): domain Archaea; phylum Asgardarchaeota; class Lokiarchaeia; order Helarchaeales; family HEL-GB-B; genus HEL-GB-B. Next base: position 7,980 of record CAZYEE010000115.1, read on the forward strand.
CTAACCTTAAAATATAGAAAGAATTACCCTTATATTATTATATTAATCAAGTAATAGAAAATCAATATAATAATCGTTTTAGATTAAGAGACATATTTGCTATTAGTCTCAAATTTCTATTTTAATTGAAATAATTAAATAAGATGAAAGAGTTGATTTAAATGACTAAATTAAGACAAATCTATAAATGTGAGAAATGTGGGAATATTGTTATTGTAATACATGCTGGGGCAGGGCAATTAGTGTGCTGTGGGGCCCCTATGGTATTATTAGAGGAACAAACAAAAGATGCAAGTGTAGAAAAACATGTTCCATATATTGAAAAAACAGACTCCGGTTATAAAGTAAAAGTAGGTCAAAATCAAGAACATCCTATGCAAGATTCACATTATATTGAATGGATTCAATTGTTAACGGAGGATAAAGTTTATACTAAATTTTTAAAACCCGGTGATAAACCAGAAGCAGAGTTTGAAACGGCAGCTACTGATGTATCAGCCCGTGAATACTGTAATGTGCATGGTTTATGGAAATCCTAATTGTTTTTTAAAATATGTTTTTCAAGTTTTTTAAAATATGATTTTCAATAAAACTAAAATCTTATTCTACATTTTTTTAAATATATACCCTCGATATCTACACTCTATTAATTTATTTCAATTCTATTTTCCTTTAATACAACGAATTCTCTAATTCCCTATGAGTTTAGAAACCGATATTTTTCTTACGATACAATGGAGCTGAATTTTTCCTATTTATTTAATTAAAACGAAGATATATTTTAATTGAAAAACTCAAATAATCTCTTTTACAATTTATTTGAATTTAATTAATTAAGGTAGATTTGTTTTATGAATCAAGAAAAAGGTTCAAATAAAAGCCAAAATAGAATTCAGAATAAATCCAATAGGTTAATTCATGAAAAAAGTCCCTATTTATTACAGCATGCTTACAACCCTGTAGATTGGTATTCATGGGGAAGAGAGGCTTTTGAGAGGGCAAAAAAAGAGAATAAACCGATCTTTCTTTCTATTGGATATTCAACATGCCACTGGTGTCATGTAATGGCGCATGAATCTTTTGAAGATGAAGAAGTGGCAGAGCTTTTAAATAAATATTTTATTTGCATTAAAGTGGACAGAGAAGAACGCCCAGATATTGATAAAATCTATATGGATGTTTGTCAGCTCATGACAGGGACTGGTGGCTGGCCTTTAACTATTATAATGACTCCAGATAAAAAACCTTTTTTTGCAGGAACTTATTTTCCAAAAAAAACCAAGTATAGACGTGTTGGGCTCCTAGAATTACTTAATAGAATAGTTTTAATTTGGAATGATCAGCATGAAAAAATAGTTGAGACCGCCGAAAGTGTTATTAAAATTCTTAAGAGTTATGATAAACCTTCAAAAGATAATATCATAAATGAATCAATTTTACATAGGGCATTTAATTCTTTATTTAATAGTTTCGATGAAAAATATGGCGGTTTTGGCTCTGCTCCAAAATTCCCGACCCCGCATATTTTGTATTTTTTGCTCAGATATTGGAGGCGATATAATAATAATTATGCACTTTATATGGTAGAAAAAACTCTTAATTCAATGAGACAAGGAGGAATTTGGGATCATTTAGGCTATGGATTTCATAGATATTCTACAGACAGAGAATGGATAGTTCCTCATTTTGAAAAAATGTTATATGACCAAGCATTGATTACAATCGCATATATCGAAGCATTTCAAATCACCAAAAATCCTGAGTATGAAAAAACAGTTAGAGAAATATTTAATTATGTAAATAGAGAATTAAAATCATCAGAAGGAGGATTTTATTCCGCTGAAGATGCCGATTCTGAGGGAGTTGAAGGAAAATACTATTTATGGACCTATGATGAATTAAAATCAATCTTGAGCGATTCCGATTTAAATTTTATTAAAAAAATTTATAATATTAAAGAATCTGGCAATTATTTTGATAAAGTATCCGAAGGAAAAAAAGGTCTAAATATTCTATATTTAAAAAATCCATTACCTAAACTAGCTGAAAATTTAAATCTTAATTTTGGTGAATTAACTGAAAAATTAGAAGAAATTAGAAAAAGACTATTCAATGAACGCGAAAAAAGAATTAAACCGAATAAAGACGACAAAATATTAACTGATTGGAATGCACTTATTATAGCTGCGTTAGCTAAAGCTGCAAAAGTTTTTGATAATAATGAATTCTTAAGTTTAGCAGAAAAAGGAGCATCTTTTATTTTTAATAACTTAATGACCCCCGATGGACATTTATTACACCGATTTAAGGACGGAGATGCAGCTATTGATGGAACTTTAATTGATTATTCGTTTTTAATATGGGCTCTAATTGAATTATATGAGTCTTCCTTTAATTCTAAATACCTTGAATATGCCTTAAACTTAAATGACATTCTACTTGAAGAATTCTGGGATGAAAAAAATGGTGGATTCTATTTTACACTGGAAAATGACGATCTTATTGTCCGACAAAAGGATTTATATGATGGCGCAATTCCTTCAGGAAATTCAATTGCCATGCTTAATTTACTTAAACTAAGCAAAGTTACTATGAATGAGGAATTAGAATTAAAAGCTAAGCAAATACCTAATATTTCCAGCTCAAACATTAATAAATCACCAATTGGATTCACTCAATTATTGAATGCTATTGATTTTGCTTTAGGACCTATCAATGAAATTGTAATCTCAAGTAAGAATAATACACTTGAATTACAAAAATTTCTAAAATTGATAAGAGGTAAATTTCTACCAAATAAAATTATTCTTTTTAATCCAACGGATGAAGAATCACCATTAATTCAAAAATTTGCTCCGTTTATTAAATATCAAAAATCAATTGACGAGAAACCCACAGTATATATTTGCTCCAATTATACGTGTAAAGCGCCCATCACTAATTTAAATGAACTTGAAAAAGCTTTATAGAAATAATAAAAATCTCTGTTTTTCTATATTTATAAATTAAATCGATTAGAATATTTAAAAGAATTCTAATTTTTATTGATTTTTATGGATTTTTTATGTGCAATCTTTCATATGTTGTAAATTGTTAAAAAAGCGGAAGAAAACTATATTGTTATTTTAAATAATAAGAAGAATAAATGAGTTGGAATTAGATTGGAAAAATTCTTGTTTTTCTAAGTTAATATTTAAATAGAAATTTT
>CAZYEE010000116.1:0-10939 GCA_964646355.1 uncultured archaeon
AATTAGGATCAATATATGGATCTTAAATGCATGCCAAATCATTGTGTTCCTTTATTTTCTTAAAATTTAAAACAACTTATCCACAAAATTTAAAATCCTATTATACAAGCTTGAAATTATCGGTATTTAAATTTGAAATTATTATTAATATTGACTTGAAAATGTTATTTATGATACAAAAACCAGAATTTTTAGAAATCCTTTTTAAAATTAATCGATATTTTTAATAATTTGTAGTTATATTCTGTATTAAAAAAATCGAGGTAATAATAATGTCAAAAGAGGATGAGAGCCCTTATTATATTAGATATGAAGATTTAAAGCATCAATATGGCGAGTCTCTGTTTCCAGGGAGTTTATTTTTATATACTGATGAAGAGAACGAGTTTCGTAAGGAATTACGTGAATTCATATTAAACGAAATTGCTCCATTGGTCCCTCAAATTGAAAAAGAAGCGAACTTTGATTTATGTCTGGAAGCATATAGACGGCTCGGAAAGGCGGGATATTTATCCTTTTCATTTCCAAAATCGATAGGTGGGCAAGGTAAAGGCTATGTATATCGGACTATTTTTGGGGAAGAGTTAGCTGCAGTAAATAGTGCCGTTGTAGTCACATATGGTGCGTCCGCTAATTTATTTGCTGCCCCTATTATCCATTTTGGTACTGAAGAACAGAAAAAGCAGTTCTTAAAACCTATAATGACTGGTGAATTACTAGGAGCTATAGCAATAACCGAACCAACTGCTGGTAGCGATGCCATTGGAGGCATGAGAACTACTGCAATAAAAAAAGGAGATGTTTATGTTATTAATGGAGAAAAAAGATTTATCACTAATGGCTCAAGAGCCGATTATCTTCTTTTATATGCTTTAACCAATCCAGATGCACCTAAAAAACATCATGGAATTAGCGCATTTATTTTTCCCACAGATACTCCTGGGTTTGAACGTGTGAAAGATTATGAATTAGCAGGAAGAAGAGGATCCGTTAATTCACATCTAAGATTTCATAACTGCGAAATACCCGTTGAGAATTTAGTGGGTGGACCAGAAATGGAAAATAAAGGATTAAAAATAATGATGTATGGATTAGACGGAGAACGATGTTTTACGTGTTCGCAATATATTGGTATTGCCAGAACTGCATTTGAAATTGCTACTAAATATGCTAATTTACGTGTCCAATTCGGTAAAAAATTAAGAGAATTTGAAGGTATTAGTTTTAAAATCTCTGAAATGTACGCCAAATTGGAAGCAGGTCGGCTGCTAATGCTTCGTGCTGCTCGAATGCTAGATGCGGGTTTGAATGCTACAAAAGAAGTTGCAGCAGCAAAATTTACATGTGCAGTAAATCAAATGGACATTGTGCTAGATGCTATGCAAATCCTTGGCGGAATTGGCTATACTAAAGAATTCCCACTAGAACAGCTCCTCAGAGATTCTAAAATTTCTCAAATATCTGCTGGAACCGTTGAAATACTAAAATATTTGTGTCAAAGGGAAATCTATAGAGAATTAGGTCTAAAATAATATTTTTAATATCTCCATAAGAGGGCATTTATTCCGACATTATGAGGGAATCTTCCGCCCTCCTCCAATTATTGTATCCTTTTTCCGTTTTTATTTTTAATTTTATTTTAATATTTTGACAACTTTCAAACAATTATTATAAAGATTGAGAAAATATTATTATATTCACCTATTTAAATAATTCGTTAATGATTTAATATTCATTGAAAAAAATCTCTTCCAAATTAATCACAATTTCTAGGAATATGTAGAAGTTAATATTATAATTTGTGAATTAAAAATTATTCAGATTGTCAAAAGAAATTCTTATGTTTTTTAAAATATTGTAAAAGTATTTTGGTTTTAATTTACATATTAATATTTTTTTAAAATTTTATATTTTATATTTAATAAATGTAGACATGAATTCTCTTTAATTATCAAAAAATTTTCATTCTGTTAAATCTATTGTGGTCTAACATTAAGCTTCTTTTTTAATAATGGATTTTTAAATTTAATTATACTAATTCATACAAATAAAAAGATAAAGTTTATCTATTTGAAAATGTATGAAATGAATTTATAAATTATATTTTTATATTAAAAAAATTTTTAAAAAATAAAATCTGAATAATCTAGTGTTTAAAAAAATTTCCAACCATATTTTCATTTTATTTCTTAGTATGACTTATTTTATTTTATCAATTTAATTAATTCTACTTCAATTTCAATTTCTAGAAACCTGTAGAAAAATCTAAATATTAATCTATTGATAATATTAACTATGTTTGAAGAATTTGAAGATTCAAAACTTATTGCAATTAAAAAATTAATAAAGAAAGCAAATATCCGATACTATAATGAAGTTATTAACTTTATTGACAGCTTTTTGAATGGAGATTTTAATAGTTATCCATATTTAACTAATAAAATCGTTTTTGATGTGCTTAACGAAAATTATAACTTAAATATTGATTTAAATAAAGCTTCAAAAATACTAAGCATCCTTAATAATCTGCAAATTGTAAAAAAGATGGGAAAAAATAAATATTTTTTAATAGAAATCGATGAATTCAAAAATATTGCATATTCGTGGGTTATAAAGAATATCGAGCGTGATATTAATAATTTGAACACTATTTTTAAAAATAGGAATAAATTAGCTATTTTTGAATGTCTAAATATTAAAGATGGATTAAAGCTGCATAATAAAATTTTTAATTCATTGGATTTAAGTATTAATATTTACCAAGAGAATAATATTCCTGAATTTCTTTTTAATAAAAAATGGACAGAATTAGCTAAATATCAACAAATAGGATTAAGTAACTATCTCTCTGAATTTTACTATAAGAGTTATAATACTATTTATACAAACTTGAAATTACGACTTGAAAAATTGATTGAATTCAAAGGAAAAACCGGAAAAATTTTTCGGATAATATATCCAAATTTATTAAATTATTTATTTATGAAGAATCTAAATACAAAATTAACACCAAAAAGAAAGGCAAAAGAGTTATTGATTAAACATATTAATTCTTTCAAAAATGAATTGATAAAATTAAAGCCTTATTTTCAAGAGAATATTTTATTTTTAATAATAGAATTAGATAATGAGACATTTAGTAATCCAATATCATTGATGGGTCCTAATTTTTTCCAAGCGTCCTATAAAACACTGATTGATTTATCAAAGGCATCTTTGATTTATTTTTACAGCGAAGAATTAAGTAGAATTTATCGAGAAAATTACATAAAATTCTTTAAATATTTACTAAAAAACAAATTAATAGAAATGAAATTGTGGGATCCAATGATTTCACTCAATTCAAATAATCCAGAATTAGGTAATCTTGTATTTGAGGTAGCTTTAAAATCAATTGACAAATGGATTTCTGTCGTAAAACAATATTAATTATAGTTAATGGATGTCTAATAGATGAATACTTTATAATTATGGTTATTACTTATTCTTTTTTAATAAAGGTACTGATCTAAAAATTTTATAGGTCCCGTCCTTTTTTATTAATACATTTAACCCCATTTTAAATTTCCCAAATTCAAGTTCAAGCGAATGCCAAAATAATAAACCATCCATATTTTCATCGTATTTTGCATTACAAATTAAAAAATCAACACGGTTAAAAAATCGTTGTATATTTTTTAGGTTATATGTATAAGCTATCATATCTTCTAATGATTCAAGTGGTGGATCTACTTTAAATAATGGTAATTCAAAAGTTTTTTCTGGGGAACTTCTATTTAACAAAATATTATATGTGTTCCAGGATATTTTTTTACAATTATATTCATTTTTTTCTATAATTTCGGTCTTGACAATTTTAAAGCTAATACGATAAAGAGTGGGAAGAGTAATAGTCCTAAATTTCATGTGAACTATAATTTTTAAAGTTATATGAATAACAAAATAAAGTACATAAAATATAATCAATATATTGCAGACTAGATAAAAATACTCAATATTCGATTTAATGAAATAGTCGATTAGATAATAAAGTGATATAAGATTAATAATTACTGTAATTGGATCAACTCCAAAAATAATATTTAATTTTATGTGTTTTTTTACAAAAGGATACAAAGTATATGTGCCATAATTGGTCATAGTATCACAGAAAATGTGAAGTAAGGACCCTGTAAGTCCTGCTAATAAAATTCTTCCAAAATCTAAACTTGTGAAAAAGGTAAAACAATATGAGATAATTGATGTGTAAATTATTACCACAATAAAAGAATGCCCAATGCCTCTATGTTCAAAAATTTGATATTTTAAAGATAATGGATATAATAGAATATCCAAATCTACAAACATTCCCATAAATCCTGCAATAAACGCCATACGCATATCAAATTTAGCATAAATCAGGAAAGCTATTAATATATGACTAAATGTGTCCAATTGAATACACCTGAATAAATAAGAAAATAAGCTTGATTTATAGGATAATTAAAAATATGACATCCTCTTCATATTTTATCAATATTCATTTTAATTTATCTTTCATCCATTTTTTACAGATTTCCTTGGCATCGAATGGATTCTTAGCAAATCCGTCGGCTCCAATTTTTTCAGCAAATTCTTTAGATACGGGGCGTCCTCCTACTATAACCTTCACTTTATTTCTCAGACCGGCTTTTTTTAAAGCATTAATTACAACTTCCATATAATCCATTGTATTGGTTAGTAAAGTTGACATGGCTAGGATATCAGCATCATATTTTTTTATAGCATCAATGAATTGTTCAGCGGACACTTCAACACCTAAATCATGGACAATAAATCCAGCCCCTATTAAAAAAGCAGAAACAATAGTTTTACCAATATCATGAACATCGCCCTTCACGGTCCCAAATACAATTACTCCTGTAATTTCTGATTTCTCTTTATCTAGTTTTGGGAGTATAAGCTCTATTCCTTTTTTAGCTGCTTCACCAGACAGTATTAATTCAGAGAGAAAATATTCTCTATTTTCATAATATTCACCGACTTTATCAAGTCCTTCGCTAATTGCATTTATTATTTTATCAACATCAATGTTATTATCCAAAGCTTCTTTAACAAGTTCTTCAATTCCTTCTCCAAAGTTGATAATTGATTCCTTTATTTTTTCTAACATTATAGAAACTCCATTCTTTTTATAATTCTTATAATAGTTGTGATTTATGAAAAAATACTAAATTTGATTGTAAAATCTTTCGAATTTATGTCAAAAAAATCAACTTGATTATTTTTTAAATCATTTCGAAATCTTTTATGAAACAATTATGATAATGAAGAAATTGCGAATAAGTAATCTGAGCAATTATATCTATAAGAAATTATTTTATGAAATTTTATCAAATAAAGAATAAGCTTAAAATTTTTTGTTAAAGTTTAAAATCCTATTTTGAATCTTAAGTTTATTTTTAAGTTAGCAATAAAATTTAAGCTTAATCCAAATAAATAGAAGAATTAAAAAATAATTTAATAACCTTTTTTATCAATAGAAAAGGTACTATAATATTTATTAATTCTTGGCATCCTATTTAATTATTTTAGTAGATCGTCCTATTCCGACTGAGATTATATCTTTATCAGTTATTTTGTAATCAAGTGGAGTATCTTTGTTAATATCTAAGTACACACCGTGTAAAACTTCATCAGTTGTCATTCCTAAATTTTCTGAGAAAATTCTCTCCCCAGGCGGATATTGTGGTTCAAATTTACTTTCTTGCCATATTTTTGGATCTCTGAGATTTGCTAATTTACAATTTAAAGTTTGATATGGTGTAACCAGCCCCTTTCGTTCCAGTTTTTCCACTAAAGTAATATCATAAATTTCAGGTAGGTCAGATTTGAGCCAATTTATCCAGAAATCTCCCAATCCTTGTATATAAAGATTATGACCTGCGGTAAGGCCTGCAAGGATTATCGTGAAATTGAACCTTGGAGATAGAAGTAAAGTATTTATAAACGGAGGATATGGAACGTATTCAAAATATACATCGTGTAATCCCCAGATTCTTGGTGCGGAAATTCCATCATATATATTTGCTATAGATTCATAATTAGAGATCTCAATTCCGAGATTACATGCAGCACTCATCCAGACCATTACAACATGATAGGTAGAATTTTTCCATTGAGGTGCTCGCTCATTTCTAATATCTTTTAACACGTCAATAATTTTCTGGCCACTTTTGCTAAGGGTATTGAAGTGTTTTGGTATATCTTTTAATTTATAACCCAGTTTTATGTGTCGACGATCTAGAAGTTCATCATCTCTTCTAACCATAAACCAATCAACAGGGATACCTGATTCCATATGACAATTAAAAAATGTTCCAATTTCACCAGTAAAATCATCAATTAAAATGAATGTAGAGTCTGTCGATGAACCATATAATAGTTTTGTTGTACCTACTTGAAGATCTGTCCGTATACCAAATACAACAGGGAAAAAGAAGAATGTAAATATCTTTTCAGGGTTTTTTATTTTTCCATCAATAATTTCCTTAGCTGTAAATATGGCTTCATCCAATCTTTCACGCGCAAGATAGTAATATTGATCAAATACAAGATCCATTGCCTTTTTTGAATAATCCCATCCAAAATTCTTGATGATGGGCCACATATTGAAGCTAATTGGCAAAAATTTTTTAGTTCTTAAAGTATCTGGTATATCTCCGTAAGTTGTGACCATTATAATTCACTTATTATTATTAATTTAAATAGATTCCATAAATTCTTTTATCAATTTATTGACAACTTCTGGTTTTTCGATATGAACATCATGACCTGATTTTGGAATGATATGACAAATACTATTTTTAATTTTTTCATTAAGGTATTTAGAATACTTAACGGGCGTTAAAACATCTTTTTCTCCACATATTATTAAAGTTGGAATAGTTAACTGATCCAGTTGATCCATTATATTAAAATTATTGCAAATATGAAAATCATTAATGTAGATTTCTTGTCTGGTTTTTATAGCTTCTTTATGCAAGAAATCTTTAATCTCTTTTGATCTTATATATATTGCTATTGAATCCAAATATTGCAATGCTGATTCAAAATTCGTTGTTAAGGTTTCAAAAATCATTGGACTTACTTTTAATTTAGCCCCCGTTCCGATTAAAATTAACGCATCAATTTTATCATACTCTAAATAATACTTCATACTGATTGCGCCACCCATTGAATGGCCGCAAAGGACTATTTTTTCGGAATTTATGTATTTTATAAGCATATCAATAGTCCTTAAGAATAAATCCATAGAAATTTTATTAAAACCATCAGAATTTGCATGTCCAGGTAGATCTACTGCAATCGTTTTAAAATATTTGGAAATACTTTCAATCTGAAATTTCCATAAATTAGAATTTTCTCCAGCGCCATGAATAAATATAATAGCCTTTTGAGGATATTTCGGTTCAATATCACCTTCCATAAAGTAAATTTCTTTATCATCAAGTTTTATAGTTGGAAATTTAATCCATCTCTCCTATATTAATTAATATTTTCAATACCATAATTAATATTTTCAATCCCACGTGCCATTAAGTAGGCGTCCTCTCCATCCTTATAATAACCATTAATAACTTTTATTTTTTTAAAGTTATTTTTTTCGTATAATTTAATAGCACTTTCATTTGAAATTCGCACTTCTAGATAATATTCTTCTGCATGGTAATAGATCCTCATAGCCTCCATACCTTTTTTCAATAAACGTTCCCCAATCTTTCGTCTACGATAATCTTCTAACACTGCTATTGAAATTAAATGGGCATTTCTAATTCTTCTAAAACTTCTTTTAAAATATGAGAATGTTTTTTCAATCCTCCACATGCAATAACCTATTATCTTACCATTTTTTGGGTCTTCAGCTACCCAAAATCCTTTAGGATACTTATAAAAGATTTCTAAAAAGAAATAAGGTGCATAATTTTCTGGCAGTGAAGTTTTGTTTACCTCTACTACTGAATCAAGATCTTTATCGGTAAATAACCGTATTATAATATCTTCACTCATTAAAAAATCAGTATTAATTTTTCTTTATAAAATTTTTTTATTAGTTTTCAAAAAACTATGTATTAAAATAATACTCTTTTATTAAAAAGTAAGATTTTCAATATTTTATTGTCTTTTTTTTTCAAAATTTTATCAGTATTTAAACTAACATATTTTCTAGATTTTAAAATTAATAGATAATCTATAAATTAAATATCCAATTAAATATCCATAAACTCAATTTTTCTAGCCCTAAATTTTACTATTTGAGTGTATCCTATTTCTCTTAGTAATTTTAATCCATCATTAAATTTCCAACCCACTTCTTCAGGTTTATGTGCATCCGATCCGATTGTTATAGCAATATCATTCTCAAAACATTTTTTAAGAATATATCTTGATGGATAGAATTCATTGACGGGTTTTCTATCACCACTTGTATTCAATTCGATGCAGACTTTATTTTTCTTAATACTTTCTATTATTGGATCTATCAGATATGATATATTCTTATTTGGTCTAAATCCAAATTTTTTCACAAGATCTAAATGTCCTATAATATCGAAAATTTTAGATTCGATTGCTTTTTTTAAAGCCGAAAAATATTTTTCATATACATTAATGATTCCTACTTTTTCATAAATTGGAATATTTTTAGAGTCATCAATACACCAATCATCAACTACATGAACTGAACCTATTATATAATCAAAATCATATTTTTTAATAGCGTTTTTAATAATCTTTTCTTTTCCTGTATAATAATCTACTTCTGTAGCGATTTTTATTTCTATATCCTGGTATTTTTCTTGCATATTTTTTATTTTTTTAATATATATGGGCACCTCTTCCTCCAGCATACAATAATATGTTGTATCTACTGCTTCAGGCAGATAAAACATAGGAAAATGATCCGCAAAACCTATCTCTGATAGTTGTTTTTTGATTGCGTATTCTATATATTCATGTATCTCTCCAGATGCATGTCGGCACATTTTTGTATGAACATGGTAGTCAATTAATCCTTTATCCATATTAAAACCTCTTAAATTGCAATAAAACACTTTTATTTATAGTTTTCAGTATAAATCTTTATAAAAAATTGTTAATATTCAATTTATAATGTATGATATTTATTCGATTATTTGTAAATAGTCTCAATTGATAGAATCATGATTTTTTTTCTATGTAATATATATTTTATTAAAATATTTTAAAAAATTTGTTTAAAAGTCAATATTCACCATTTTTCTTCGTAAACTTGAACGGTTTAATTTATTATCTTATTAACTATTTTTAAAGATTTTGTTATCTTTTATTTTCTATTCAGAAATTAGAATTAGTGTGAATTAATTAGGTATTTCTCATTTGTTTATTATTTTATGATAGATAAATACCAATTTAAATATTCCAATGTTAATACTAATTTCAAAATTTAAAAAGCGTGATATAATGGTGAACGGTCAAATATTCTATGATATATTGCTAGTAATTGCATTTGGAGCATTAATACCATTTCTAATAAAAATTGGATTGAAAGCAAAAAAGATAAACAATAAAGAAGGATTTTATAATTCTATGACATGCGCTGGATTACTAGGATTCATATTAATATATTATATCGTTTCATCACTAATAGGGAATCCTCTAATTGTATATCCTTTTAATACTTTAATAATAATTTGGGTTTTAATAATCCTATCTCTTCAAATATTATACATATTATTTATTAAGCGATCTATTAAAAGTAAAAAGGTTCCAAATTTTGTAAAAAATGAAGATTTCACTTTTTTTCATGAGATTCAGCGAAAATCTACCCATTTGGTCGGTCTATTGTTAATAGCATGTTATTTTTGGATAAGTATCCCTGTATTTACATGGGTTCAAGATCTTATAATTTATTTTGAATCTATCAACGCTAATATTTGGGGAATGGTCTTCATTGAGATAAATTCTTCTTATATTCCTCAAATGGTCAGTATTTTTGCAATATTCTGTACTGCATTTTTGATAACAGTGCCTGATATTATAAGAGTAATGAATTTCAAATATACAATGTTTAAAAAATTTGCTGATGTTATGAGAGAGAAAGAGAGAAATGCAATTGGGCCTCATGTTAGTCTTTTGATTGGTAGTATAATACCTATGATTTTAATAAATGAATACTTAATATCAGTAGCTGGAATAATTATTGCAATATTCAGTGATGCCGCAGCCTCACTTGTAGGGAGAAAATTTGGAAAACATAAATTAGTTTTTTCTGAAAGAACTGGAAAATCTTATGAAGGATTAATTGGTGGTTTTATTACCGCATTTTTATGCCCTCTTCCGATTCTTTTATGGGGCTATGATTTATATACATCTATAATTCTGGCACTAATTGGAGCTATAGTTGTTTCTATTATTGACATAATAACCCCAACTCTCACTGATAATATCTTAAATCCCATTTGCGCCAGTTTTTTTATGTATTTCACTTATTTAATAATTGCAATAATTTAATTTTTAATAATCGATAACTCTTTTTTTTCATTTTATTAATTTATTGCTTTTATTTACTATATTGGTAGGATCGGGAACCATTAAACAAATTAATTCTTTTTTTAATATGCCTCATATTTTGCTCAATAATTAATGACTTTATTATCTATGGAATAATTTCAACTCCATTATACTCAATATAATTAAAATCACTTAACTTTATTGTCCCCTCTAAAATTAAATTAGAGATTTTTTCTTTAACTGAACATAATTTATTTATTAAATTTCTAATAGTCGGACAAATAATTTCATAACCCTCGTCTCCCCACGGTTTCACATAATTAGCAAATAAACATCTTCCTCCACAGATTTCAAATATATCACAACTTATACATGGCTCATTTTTAATCAAAAATGCATCTTTTAACTG
>CAZYEE010000117.1:0-10923 GCA_964646355.1 uncultured archaeon
TATGGTAATAGAGATAGTATTATTTTGATAATAAGGTACACCAGACCAATTCATGGTTAAAGAGATTGTATAAGTTCCTGGAATATTTGTCCATTGTGGGTTAGAGGTATTAATAGTTATTAAATAATTTTTTGTAGAACTTAGATATTCATATTTCCAATATCCAGCGGTAATATTAGTGGATATGATTACTTTAGTTGTAGAATAAATATTTTGAGAATGGAAAGTATCTCGATAAGTAATCTGGAATGAAACATTATTCTTATATGCAGTTGTTGCAGGTGGATCATAAAGAATGTTGGAATCAATAGGTCTGATAAATAATTTAATTACTTGACTTGACCGCATATAATCTGGTGCGTCAGCTGTAACATTTAGATCATAATATCCTTTTGCGGGTAAGGAATATTCAGAAGTATTTAGTTCTACTTGAAAGTCGCCACCACCTAAATTAGTTACTTTATATTTAGTCCAATTAATGTTAATTGTGGTGGATGGAATTTCATTGCCAGCGGAATCAGTGTAGGTAACTGTAAATGTCATATTTTGGCCCCAAACTGTGCCTGGAGGTGTTGTAGTGGTCATGAATACTTGTTTTTCAGAGATGATAATTGTGATTGTAATTTCTTGGAATTCGTAATGAGGTTTAGATGCATTAATAGTGACGTTATAAGTGTCATGCAAATTGAAGCCGGTGGTATTAATCCATAGAACCCAATACGTACTTGAACCAGAGCCTACAGTAATTAATTTACTTCTTTGTGGGGTATTAAGAGTGTCATTAGTCCATAGATAGTAGATTTCAACATCTCCTGTGTCATTTGAGATTCTAATACCTGCTTCGCGATCCTCATAATAGATACTGATATTATATTCTCCTTGTGGGACTACCGAGCTTGGCCATTCAGGGGATCTTAGTTGTGTGTAGGTGGGGCGGATTGTCATATTAAAAGTGGGTATTATACGTTCGACATAGTTTTGTCTCCAAATACTAATTCTGAAAGTATATTTGAATTCAGATAGACCAGCGATTGAAAATTCAATTTCATAATCACCATTACCCAGATATGAGTAGGTCCAGTTCTTTCCCAATACATAATGTTTGGTAGTAGCAGTTCCATTTTCCAGTAATAAAACAAATTGGATGGTGGCTCCGGATATTCCAAGTCCGAATTCATCGATATAGTTAAGAGAGATGGTGGTATTTACAGTGTCGCTATAGGGAATAATTCCCAATGGTTGATAAGTTAATGTGGTAGTTCTGTTTCTTATCGTGATGGAGATATATTTAGTGGTAGTAATATATCCAGGAACGGAAATTGTTAAATTAAGGATATAGGATCCAAGGGTTAAATTATCAGTATCTACATCATAAATTTTGTATGAATTGCCAGACCTTGATAAATAACCAAAATTGGATCTAGATCCATTTATTAATACAGAATCATTATTTGGAATAGTGGGATATGAAGAGTTATCAATATCATAATAATAGATTGTGAGGGTTAAATTAGTACTCCATGGGATTTTTTCAGGTGGTTCATAAGTTAGTTCTATTAAATGTGCTCTGATTGTGAATGAGACCATTTTTTCTGCAGAAGTATAGTTCTGAAGATTATAAAGCGTGATATTTAGAATATGAGATCCAATTGATAATGAGGTAGTAAAGCTTACATCGTTAATTTGATAATAGCCATTACCTAAATCAACAATAGAACCAAATTGAGTGGTACCATTAATTAGCAGATTTTGATCAGTGATTGTTAGATAATTTGAGGGATCATCAATATCATGGTACGCAATTACAATGGTTGTATTGAGTCCCCAAGCGATGTTTCCGATTGGTTCATATAATACTTCAGTATTTCTTGATCTAATGGTGAATGGTATGATTTTGGTGGCTGATTTATAATTACTTATATTGAATAATGTGATATTTAGATAATAATTTCCAGTTGGAAGGTTGAGTACTGTTCTCAAGTCGTTTATTCTATATTGATTATTTCCTATATAAGTTATTGAGCTGAAATCCCTTGAGCCATTAATATAGATATTATAATTTGTAATTGGAAGATAATTAGAGGAGTTATCAACATCATGATATGACAAAATAAGATTAATAGTCATGTTCCATGGAATATTTCCGATAGGTTGGTATAGAATCTCGGTATTTCTTTCGCGAATAGTAATACCAATATATTTTTCCACTTTTGAATAATTTTGGACACCAAATAAGGTAATATTAAGGGTATAATAACCAGGTGCATGATTTAAGAGGAATGAAACATCTGAAATTAGGTATTCATTATTTCCAATATAAGAAATTTGTCCGAAATCTTGAGTGCCGTTAATCCTAAGTCTATCGGCGGTAATTTGAAGATAATTGGAGATTACATCAGTATCATGCCATGAAAGAATCAGTGTAGTATTTAAATTCCATGGAATATTTCCAACGGGTTCGTATAATATCTCAGTATTTCTATTTCTTATGGAGAATGGAATTATTCTGGTAGAAGACGAATAATTTTGTATATTGTAGAGAGTAATATTTAAAGTATAATCACCTAAAGGTAAGTTATAAAAGATTGTGATGTCA
The DNA here is from genome assembly GCA_964646355.1 of uncultured archaeon. Classification (GTDB taxonomy): domain Archaea; phylum Asgardarchaeota; class Lokiarchaeia; order Helarchaeales; family HEL-GB-B; genus HEL-GB-B. The sequence continues at coordinate 2,597 of CAZYEE010000117.1, forward strand.
TCGACTCTGAAATAATTGTTTCCAAGATCTGTAATTGCACCATAGTTCGTATTGCTTCCATTAATTAAGAGGACGGTATTATCAATAGATAGATATTTTGAAGTATTATCAGTATCGTGGTATGCAATTGTAAGAGATGTAGTAGTATTCCATGCAAGATTTCCTAATGGTTCATAGAGTATTTCTGTGTAATGTTGTCTTATATTAAATTCAAAGAATGCAGTTGAGTTCCTATAATTTATTCCATCAGGTAAATTATATCTTGAAGCGATAAGAGTGATATTGTAGGTGCCTAATTTTAATAACTTAGATCCTGAAATAGTTATGATGTATTCGCCATTACCTTGAGGTGACACTAAATAATCAGAGCCATAGGTCATTGATATTTGACCGGATGTTGTATGATATAATGAAGTTATATTTATCAAGCAATTATCCAATCCTTGGCCATTTAGAGCGGGAATTTCACTATCTGAAACCGAAAATACTACATTAAAATTAATATCAAGTCCGAATGCTGAGGGAGGAGGTATTACGTAAGTGAGAATTGTATAAATCTTACGAATATTAAGATTGATAGAAACCGATCTATTATTATAATATGGAACACCTGACCAATTTGCTTGAAAGATGAATACATAGGAGCCATAGCTTGGCAGTTTAGAGGTATTTATGATTACATTATAATTACCACTACCTAAGTCGGAAACCCAAGCATATCCACCCGTGCTGTTCCAAATTTGGGAATTGTAAATCACATAGATATCAGCATTTTCGATACCAACACTAGGAGTGGAGTCCAAATCGATAAATGAAAGTGATACGGTTATGTTTGTTCCATATGGAACTTGAGATGGAGGAGTATATGAGAGTTCGGTATTTCTTGCCTTGATGATCAAACTTAAACTTAGGTCTGTCCAATTAAGATAATATGGTTCCCCTATGAATTTTACATAAAATTGAACGAGATGTCCGCTGGAACTTAATGTTCCAAATACGGATGTATTAATAGATAATATATAATACCCAGGAGAACTTCCTTGGTATACATTCCAATAAGCGGAGTCAAGGTTGGTGCAATTAATAAATACTCCAGTTAAATCACTCAACGAGCCAGAATCGTTGATAGGAACATTATAATAGGTGTCCCAATATCTAATAGTGATGTTAGCTAATTCACCGTAAGAGGTGGCTGTAGGTGGAGTCAAAATAACTTGGGTATCAATTGGTCTAACTCGCATTATAACATTCATTGAACGATCTGTATAATTTGCACTGGATGCATCTACTCTTAATGTAAAGAATCCACTTGGCGGAGGAGCATAAAGGGAGGTATTTACAGTAATATTATAGACCCCATTTCCATAATGATAATAACTCCAATAAGAACTATTCCAATAAGCACCATAATCAATACAGAACAGCGATAACGTAGTATCGCTAATAACAGACCCATCTAATTTTGTATATGTTACGTTAAAAGTAGCATTTACATTCCAAACTACTTCAAGTGGATAATCGACGCCCATAATAGAAGTTTGAGGTTGAATTCTAAAGGTAATATTAAGAGTTTTTGATTCTACAAGTGGACCTGCTGAGATATTCAGGGTTAATAAATATCTTCCTCCAATTATAAGTCCTAATCCAGTTGAAGCATTTAATAAGAATTGATATCTGCCATCATCACCTGAAGAGGCTCCAATTACCCAGGATTGAGAGGATTCGTTCCAGCCATAAACCTCAAGAATTTGTGGATGCGATGCATTGATCCAATTCCATCTAAGAATAACTTCCCCTGTGCTGTTGACAATTCCTTCACCACTCTCCGCATCAATATAGTTGATTGTTACATTTGTCAGTCCATCAATGATTTGTGAGGCTGGAGCAAATGGTGATGTGAATTGAGTATATCCTCGTCTAATTGTAAATGTGATGTTAATAATTTGACGGGTATCATAATTAGTTTTGTTAATTTTTACACTTATCTTATAAGTTCCAAAATCATGCAAATAATTTGGGCCCATATAAATTCTTAATTCGTACCAGCCATTTCCTTGATAAATAACAGTATAGTTATTAGAATATGAGAAATTTACGGTAATATCTACACTATTTATATCAAAAATTTGAGTAACATTAAGATGTGCTCCTGAAATTGGGGCACCATTTTCATCCAAATTTGTGTATCTAAAATTAATTCCAAATGCCCCTGGAACATATTTTACACTACCAGGAGGTTCATATTCAAGTAGGGAGGTAATATTTCTAATATTAAATGGTATTACAATAGACTTGTTATAATATAATGAATCAGATAGCCATGTTACATTAATTAGTGCATAATATCCACCCGTTAATCCGACTGAAGATGTATCGAGAGTAATATTATACCATCCATCTCCGTATTGAGATTTCATACTAAATACCCAATACATGAGATTGGTTACTTCATTTGTAAGTCCAACATCTCGAAATACTTGTAATGTAATGGATATATTTCCTTGATAAGATGCAAGCCATGGAATTTGTGGGTTTGTATCATTATTAATACCTATAGATGCACCGGTTGTGTTGTCTTGATCGGTATACTGGAATTTCAATGTTAAATTATATAAATAGGGCACAATATCAGGCGTGAGATAGATGAGATTAGTATCACGGGTAGCAATTGTGATATCAATAATTGTAGAGGAGTTTTGATAACCATAAGCTGAATAAATTGTTACATTTAGTTTATGAAGTCCTACATACCAGATGGATATATTTGTTGTATCAATATTAAGCAGATAGCCATTACCAGATACACTATAAGACACAGCTACTCCTAATGATTCATTTATTGTAATATCACTGGCATAAATTGAAGATGGAGAGATAATTGAATTGCTATCCATGTCTTTTAAATAAACTGTTAAAGTAGTATTTTTGCCCCATTTTACTATTGAAGGTACATCATAGACTACTTGAGTGTATCTGGGTCTAATTTGAATTGTTATAATATATGTTTTTGATACGTAATGAGGTTTAGATGCTGTGATATTAATATAATAAGTAGAAATACTTGTCCACGAGGTATTTATTTCTACTTCATAATAATATCCCAATGCTGATGGAATTGGAGATGAAACTGTATAGTAATCGGTTCCAGAATAAGTCCAATTTACTTCTATATTAGCAGTTAAGTCGATATTATGATCTAGATCTCTATAATAGACGGTAATTGTTTTGTTATTACCTAATGGATGATTGGAAATGATAGAGGGATCAATTATTAATTCAGTCTTAATAGGTGAGATAACAACTTCAAAATCCATATATCTAGTAGTCCAATTATTTTTAGATGCGACAATCGTCAAATAATAATGAGCTTCTTCTGTTGAGGAAATATTTCCATAAAAAGTAATTTTATAGATATCATTAGCAAATGGTCCTGATAATGACCAATTTAGAGAAGTAGGAACGCCACCCTCAAGTACATCTATTTGAACGTCATTTCCAGTTAAATTCACATATGGACTTTGGACCGTGTCTTGATATAACAATTCTAATGTGAAGCTGTCATTCCATGGAATTGAAACATAAGCAAAAGAATAGCTAGGCCTAATTAATTGTGTAGATCGATTTACAATATATAATGTGATATAAATTTCACGCTGCTGGAATCCTGGAGCGCTGGAATTAATTCTTAAATTATAAGTTCCTGGAGCAATTGTATTTCCTGCTACTAGGTTAAGGTTATAAAATCCGCTACCAATCTCATTCATAACCAATGTAGTGTTAGCATCAGGCCAGCCAGAAACATGAACTGTTGCTCCTGTAATTCCTGCGCCACTTGTAATATTGAAATATTTTGCACGAAGATCAAATGATTCGTTCCAGTATATCTGAGCAGAGTATTGATCAGTAATGTTATTATATGTAAGCCATCCATTTCCACCTGGTGGATATGAAATACTAGTCTGAACTAAATCGAGATCAGAATCAGAATACACAATCTGAATTCTAACATTAAATGTTTGAATTTCAAACCTATAAGAATAAGGACTGGATTCTAATACATTCATAATAATTCTATATTCAGCATAATCGTCGATTTCAGCTGAATTAATCTCATAATACCAAGTAATTCCATCAGGCATTAATTTAAAATAATCATATGAGCCATTCAAGAAATCAATTTTAACTTGAACATTCATCCATGGCGCAGTACCGTTTTGAATATATTTCTGTTCAAATTCGTCGAAGAATTGGACCGTGATATTATAATTATTAATTTCGAGTGTTTCAGCGTAATAAGTGGTCAAGTTCCATTTTTGTTCTGGAGTAATGACATTTACGGATATATCAACAGTTTGGTTAATGAAATAATTCACTATTTTAGAGTCAAAATATTTTTTGAACAAGTAGCATGTTACATTTTGAGAACCTGGTTTTAAGGCAGAGGTGGGAAGATTAATGGAATAATTACCTTTATTGACGCCTCTTCCTTCTGTAAAACTGGTATAATTAATAATGGTATATGAAGTCGAATTATATTCGATATAGAAATATCCATTGGAAATAGGATTTGATAATTGGTCGGTCCATGTAGCTTTAAATGGTAGAAAACCAGGCTGCAAAAAGCTATTTCCGTATTCATAAGATTTATCAATATAAATATTCACATTAGTTTTTCTCCAGACCTCAAAATTAATATAGTTAAAGCCTACTTTTGAAACGGGTCCGCCACTTATACTATCATTCCATCGAACGATTGATCTATAAGTTCCGATGGCATTGGCGGAGACGCTCCAAGTTATATTATAGATACCGCTTGTGATTGAAGAATAATAATCTGTTTGAACCTCTATGTTAACTTGTGTCTGGTTAACATTTTCAATTTGAGCGATAGTACGGCTCGCCATTCCTTGAGTCCAAGGATGAGTAGTATTAATAAATATTTGAGTTCTTGAATTATTATTAGGATAAAATTTGGTAGAATCCAGCCACGAGCCGCCGGATTCGATCTGGCTATTTATATTATAAATATAATTTGGTGCATATAATCTAATTCTCCACAATCCATCATTATCTTCTGTAAAATACCTATAAAATGTTATTGTATTATTTTTATTCACATCATTTGGTTTTATAACTAAAATATAATTAGTTTGGTTCTTAATTTCGTAATTTATTGCTGAATCAGGTATCCAGATTCGATCAGGATCCCAATCATTTGGAACTGTTACATTAAATCTAAATGAGGTGAGATTTGCAAGTGAAGTGGGGTCGAAATAGATCCACCAAGTGACTTTGGTCATATCTTGATAAGATACAGTAAAATTACTCATTGCGCTTACTGTTTTAGTCTCATTTAATCGCAGATAAGCATCAAAAGTAACTGAAAAGCTTGAAGATATTGAAAAATCGAACCTATGTTTATTACTATTCCAATTATCATTAATCTGAGCGGTTCCGCTACCATATGAACCTGTTATTTGATATGAAGCTGATCCATGCGATACATCAATAACTTTCATATCCACATTTGAATCATCTGGATCCAATTCACAGACCATATTGACCGTGATATTATCGAATCTAATACCCATAGAAAATCCAGTGTTAAAATCTAATCCTGCTATTGTTATTCCCAATCTAATTGATAGATTGGTTATAGTCCCCAATACACTTAAATCACCTAAAATATTGATAGGATCGACATATCTCCATGTTGTTTCAATATTTGATAGGAATTGATAAGTTCCTTGATATGAAATGTAATGTTTTGAGCCCCAATTACCATTACTACCCACTTGAGCCCATAAATAAGATGATGAACCGCCAGAAATGGTCGTGTTCCCCCTAAAAGCAAAATTCAAATAGCTTGAAACTATTTTACGTCCTGCAAGGGAATTGGAGGTCGTTTGGTTCCAATATACCTCAGAACCAGTATTTATTTTCTTTTGATAAACAATAGTTAAGTTTATATAATTAAACCATCCATTTGCATCAATATACCCATCCTGATTGCCTAACCAAGTAGATCGACCAGCTATTTGTAAGCCACATTCAAAACCAAACTCCAACTTCCAGCTGGAATGACCTTTTAAAAATGAGGTTACATCTTGATTACTAACTATTTTTGTTTGAGCATTTGGCCAGGTATAGGATGTTCCATCAAATTCTACTCCATTGATATAGACATGACCTATAGCAAAACCCGATGGATTTTGCGGATTTTGACCCCAACTATTAGCTGTATCAAATATTCTATAACTATAGCTTAGATATGCTTTAGTTATTATAATATCACTGGTAGGAAGAGTAATTGTTTGATTCCATTTAACTGAAGGACCTTCAGATACTGAGTTACCATCTGGAGCATATACATCGTGATAGAAATACGCTACTCCATTATCCCCATGAGATGTATCATGTCCGACGGTATCTGGAGTATCTGCATCCGGGTCTCCATAAGCACTTGTACCTGTATATTGATTCCAACCACTAAGATCGCTAGTAAAATCAATATTTTGGTTGGACCTCTGATCTTCCCAACCTTTAATTATTATTTCTAAGCTATCTCCGCTTCCACCAGGCACATTATCAGTATTGTAATTAAAATCGAAATCACTAGTATCTCCTGATTCATAATTATCCCAATTGGAATGTGATGTAATCATAGGGTTATCAATCCATTGTCCAGACTCTCTTAAGTTGGAAATTGAGACGTATGCTGAATATGCAGTCCAAGTGGCTGGAACTGTCCCATATAGAGAATCACTTGGTGTTAATCCCGTATATGAACTAGTATTGAGTGCGTGTTCCCCTATTTTAACATTGATACCGCTTCCAGAGTATTCTAAATCGATATTGGAGTAGTCTTTATTTAATACAAAGGGATTTTTATCTGATTGAGAGGCATTATTAATGAGATTTATGTTATTACCAATTATAGAAAAGGATAACTGAATAAGTATAAATAAGAAGATCGCTAAATAGAGTTTATTTTTTCTTTTATACATAAAAATCACATTTTTGGGTTCTTTTTTCTTGTTTGGGAAACAACGACCAGTAATTTTAATATATGAATATGCAGTATTTGAAAAGATAAACAACAAAATAAATTTAGATTAAATATTTATATATATCGTTATAGAAAATTGTATTTATAAAATCAGAAATTATGAATATTTATAGTCTGTTTGGATTTGAAATCACACTGATTTAATTATCACTTTAAATTCTTAAAGTAGAATTATTTTCTATTTTTTACAAAATCTGTTATTGGTCATATAATAATTACCTTTTACATTCTTTTATATTATTGGTAAAATGATTCCATAGATTATTTTTATGAATATTAATTTTTTGATTTAAGAATCATTATAAACTATCTGATAATTCTTATTCCAGATTTTAAGATATCATCTATTAAATATATATAATCTAAGAAGCTAATCAGTTTTCCTACAATAGTTAGGTCAACTTTATAGGGTATAATATATAATATTGAAAAGTTGAAAATATGGATTTTTATGATTATCACAAATAATAATCGGAATCGAAACGTGACATTGATAATTATTTTTGTTGTTAAAAGAACAAAATTAATTGATTAGCCTATTTTTGATTTATTTTGCTTCTTAAAAATATCTAAGTATTAATTGTAAATGATTTTATAAATTCCAATTGATTAAAAAATAATGTTATTTCTCCGTTAAAATTGTATTTTGAATTAGATATGCTTAAAATAACCTGTTTGAACATACTATTCTTTTTTATAGAGATATTAGAAAACTCAAGGTTAGAAAACTTAAGGATTATATAAAGGATACGCCCATATTGTTAGAAACAATGTAAAAGTACCCATAAATATTAAAAATACAAAAATTGATAATTTTAGAAAGTATCGAGGTTTATATTCTTTTTTAATGGCTTGAATCTTTTCTGGGCTTAAAATTTCATTAATCGAGATTGAATTCGTAGAAGAGATGATCTGGTTTCGTAAATAGGTATATATTGTATTAAATTTGCGATTCATTTTATCTCTTTCATCATAAATAATTTTATAAAGAATTAGTAGATATAATGGAGAGAAATAAATGAGGAACAGCATTGAATATGCAAGATTAATAAAATACGAACTATTTGTAATAAAGATGGATAGAAATGCTTCACTAAATTTTAGTGTGACGCCAGCATATATTGTCATGACATAAAAATTGAAGCTTCCTATTGCAGCTCTCAAAAAGATATAGAAATATTTTTTATTATTTTGAATCTGCAGAGATGAAAGTCTTTTTACCGAAATATAAGAAAAGCTTAATATTATTAAAATTAAC
>CAZYEE010000118.1:0-10875 GCA_964646355.1 uncultured archaeon
AAATATTTTATAAATAATAATGTAATTGGTGCTCCGACCGGGATTTTCGCGTCCTTTTTATTAGGGCGTATCGAAACCGGGGCTACAGGGCGAGAGCCTGTAATGTATAGGCTATTCAAACATCATCTTTTAATATCTTTTAATTGTAAATATATGAAAATTTGCCTCTACACCATCGGAGCACCATTTTTAAGTTTTTGATTTAGTAGAAAGTCTTTTTCCACAATTTGGACAGGTACCATGAATTTTGAGATATTCTAGAAAATGATCTTTATGGGCTTCCACATGACATGCGGGACATCTTATTTTAGTATCAGTTGGTTTTATTACTCCCTTACAAACGGGACAAATTGAAGGCACTTGAGATAATATAAGAAGCCTTTTTTCAGTATTGAAGCTTGCATTATCCAAATTTTCTGTTCCAAATACAATTGGTTTTGAATTACTATTTCGGGAGTCGAGGAATAATTCAATACCTGGATTTCCGTCTCTTCGGTCTCCTATCCACTTGACGGTACCAGTAATTTTAGAAACTGTCGATCCACCACTTGATATAGAAATTTCTGCCTTTATTGGTGTTTCTAAAACGAATGTCCTTAGAACTTTTGTAAATTCAAAGGGTTCCTTGACTTTTTCTGAATTAATCGCATTATTTATCGCCAGTACCAGTTTTTCTGGTCCGCTATTTACTAATTTCTTAAGATCAATTACTACCAAATTGATATCACCATTAGGTTGGTTTTTTATTTCGATAATTTTTATTAAATTATTATTTTAATACTTTACTTTAATTTTTTTGTTAATTTTTTCAAATTGATTAGTTGTCAGTTTGGTTGGATATTTCAATATAAAAAAAGAATAATCCATAAAAAGTTCTCTGTATCTGTTTTCATATCCTAGCTCCTTAGATAGGAATTTATTAAAGCCCAAATTTCTGATAAATTTATCGAAAGTATGGTGTATTCCACTGCTATACTGTAAGGCGTATTTCTTTTTATTAGTAATTTCTTGGTCTATTTTTTCTTGCGAGGCTATTTTTCTTAATATTAACTTATTTATCCCTTTTTTAAGATCGATATGATGTTTTGGTTCAACAGCACGGACAGTCTGTATCAAGCTGATATCTAAATATGGAAAATATAACCTTGTACCGAAATATGACGCAACTAATTCAGAAGCTTCAAGATTTTGAAATGCAAGACTATCCAAATCTCTATTTATATTATTAATATAAAGTTGATAGTCTGCCTTTAAAAATCGTTGATATTTTTTATATCCACAAAATAGTTCATCAGCTCCTTGTCCTACCATTATATTCTTTAATCCAAATTTTTTTGCCTCCAAAATCCCATAATAAAAAAGAAATGCAATCTCAAGTGCCAAGAAGTCTGGTTGCTCAATGATTTCTAATATTTTTATCATTCTCTCTAACAAATTATTTTTATCAATTTCAACTAAAATTACCACATCATCAGATATGGAAGATGTTATTAAATCTTTGGAACCAGGAATACCAACAATAAACGGGAAGATCTTAGGATCATATTTTTCTAAATAAAATTTTAGTAATGAACTATCAAGTCCTCCTGAATAAAATAACCCTATATTGTTATCACTAACTGAAAGTCTTCTATAAATACTATCTAAAAGATTCTTTTTGATTTCATTTATCATTGTATCTGATAACATGGTTCCAAATTTTATCACGCTTGAAACTGGTCTGTGATATAATTCTTTAACAAATTTATTTGTAATTTTTATAATTGATCCAGGTTTCAAATGAAATATTTCTCCATTTAATTTATTTTTCCAGAATGCCTTTCTTTCTGATGAGAAAGATGTAAAATCTCTCGTGTTCAAAATAAATAATGGATGAATTCCTAATAGATCCTTTACCAAATATATACCGTTCTGTAGAATAATCACAGAAGTTTGTTCTTGAAATCTTGGATCGATTGAAACAATTAACTTTTTTAATTCATCCACCAAATCAGTGCCGCTTTTACTTTTCAAAAGAAGATGTAATTGTTTACATAGTTTACAATTAGAATTGTTTCTAAATTTAGAGTGCCTTGTTTTTCTTCCATTTAAAAAACTCATGAAATTTTCATCATCATAATATATCCCATCTGAAATTACAGCAGGTAATTTTGTATTGATTTCAAGGAATTTACACCTTTCGTCTACAATAAATCCAATTAAAAAACCTTGTTTACAATAATCTATTTCAAATTTGTTATATGAATTATAAACATCAAATGTCTCTCCATTATATATATAATAGTATTTCCCTCTATGATCCAAGCTTTTTAACATATTACTAAAAATATCTTTAATATGATCATAATTTACTTCATTCTGCTTTACTATTAGACCAACAAGTCCAGCCATATAATCTCGTTCTCTACCAACTTTTTTAACTTTAATTGTTCACAAATAAAAATTATAAATTATGATTAAAAATTTAAACCTAAATAAATATTATATTATGACCGAATGGAATACAATTATCAACAATTAAAGGAGAATAAAATTGAATACATTAAATAAGGAACGAACAAGGCTTCCAGCATCATTTTTTGAGATTACTAATGATTTAATCAATAAGATAAAAAATGGATTCTTTACTGATGTCTATTTTACAAGGGCTTTAAACATTATTAATAGCTGTAGGAAAAAAAATCCCGATTATAATCCACGATTCTTAATGAATGTATTTTCAAGACATAAAAAAGGTAAAGCAGTAGTGTGTGGGCTTGACTATGCGATCAGATTAATGCAAGCTACCGCAACAGGCGATTTAGAAATTCATGCACTCTATGATGGAGATATAATAAACCCAAACGAAACAGTAATGACAATTGCGGGGCATTTACAAGATTTTATAATATTAGAAACCGTTTACCTAGGAATTATTGCAAGGGCAACAAAAGTGGCTACTAAGTCCTGGGAAACTGTTAAAGCAAGCTTAGATAAAAAAATTCCAGTCTTATTCTTTCCTGCCAGATTTGATTTATATTGGAATCAATTTATTGATGGTTATGCTGGACATATTGCGGGCGTACTGGGCGTAAGCACTGAAGCTCAAGCTAAATGGTGGGGCTTGAAACCCCTTGGAACCATTCCTCATGCAGTAATTGCATTTTTCAAACCGGGTGAATTTGAAGGGAGATGGGAAGATTCAACAGTTGAAGCGACAAAATGGTTTGCAAGGGCCCATCCAGATGTAAATTGTATTAGTTTAGTTGATTTTGAGAATAATTGTCCAGAAACTTCATTAAAAGTCGCAATGGCTATGGAGGAAGAGAATTTGAAATTATGGGGTGTTAGACTGGATACTTCAGGCTCGCTTATAGATTTCTCGATTATCAATAATAAACAGCTTGATGCAATTCCTAAAACAGGTGTAAATCCAACACTTGTCTGGAATGTTCGGGATATTTTGGATGAACACGGATTTACGAGGGATAAAGTAAAAATTGTGGTATCAGGTGGTTTTAATCCAGAAAAAATCCGTGATTTTGCAGAAAATAATGTTCCAATAGACGCAATTGGGGTCGGAAGCTATCTATTCGGTGGTATAATGGAATTTACTGCTGATATTGTAGCTTATGAAAAAAGCGGAGAATGGAAGCCTTGTGGAAAAGTTGGCAGGCCCATTCCATCCGACTTAAGCAGGTTAGAGAGTAGTTTAATTGCATCGTTTTGAGATATTAAGGTCAAATGGTCTTGCCAGATTAGGTAAACTATATACACCACATGGTATTGTTATTACTCCAGAATTAATGCCAGTTTATAATCCTAATATTCCATTGATTTCCACCGATGAGTTGATTAAAGATTTTAATGTTAAGATATTAATAACAAATGCTTATATTATTTTTAAAACAAAAGACCTAAGAGAACAAGCTGAAATTGGGGTACATAATTTAATCGAGTTTAAAAGAACTATAATGCTTGATTCGGGAGCATATCAAGCATGGATATATGATAAAAATCTGGATGTAACAAATAAAGAGATTATAGAATTTCAACAAATTCTTAAGCCTGATATTGCTACAATTCTTGACATTTTTACAGAAACAGATGACTATAACGTTGCAAAAGAGGGGGTGATTGAGACAATAAATAGGGCTAAAGAATGCATACAAATAAGAGATGAAAATAATGAGATTATGTGGGCTGCTCCTATTCAAGGTGGAAAATTTATGGACTTAGTTCGTTATTCAGCCATAGAGTTATCCAAATTAGATTTCGATTATCATCCGATTGGTACTCTAGCCCCAGCACTAATGAGTTATAATTATCGCCCTGTATTAGATGGAATTGCTACCGCTAAATTAAATATGGACCGTTCCAGACCACTACACGCATTTTCTATTGGTCATCCAATGTTTTTTGCATTATCTGTTCTTTTCGGAAGTGATTTATTTGATTCATCTTCCTATGCGCTTTATGCAAAAGATAATAGATATCTTACCCCTCTTGGTACATTAATGCTCAATGAAATGGAGGAATTTCCCTGTTCTTGTCCGACTTGTCTAAGCTATGACCCTAAAGAGTTATTAAAAATGGATCCAGATGAAAAGACTAAGAATTTAGCCAAACATAATCTTTATACGTGCTTGAACGAAATGAAAAATATTAGAGAAGCCATTAAAAGAGATAAACTATGGGAATTAGTCCAATCAAGAGTCAGATCCCATCCCAATCTTCTTGATGCATATTTGTATACTCTTCATAAATATCGTGATAATATCGAAATGCATGATCCTATCACAAAACGAACTGCTTTCTTTTATGTAGGCTTGGATTCACTCTCTCGTCCAGAAATTATAAGACATAAAAAATGGCTGTTCCAGCGATATACACCACCAGATGCCCAATTTCTAATAATTCTCCCTGATATTTATACAAGACCTATTGAATCTCATCATTTTAAGGAATGGTATGATCAAATACTTGAATTTATAGCTAATAAAGTAAAAATTCCTGTAGATAAAATTCATTTTTGTATATTATCGCCAATTTTTGGCCCAATACCAATAGAACTTTCCGATACTTATCCATATTCTCAATATTTATATCCAAACATATTTTATGAGGATTTATCTAATCATATTTCTACAATTTTAAAAGAATTCATCGAAAAATCTCATGAAAAATTTAATTATATAATTATTCTTTATCCAACTTCCGTAATAACACAGCTTGAAATTTTCAATTACCCTAAAATTGATTTAAATATCCTTGATAAAAAAATCCTAAATATGAATAAAGTTTTTCTGGTAGAATCTATCGACTCTTTAAAAAAATTAATCCAAAAATTAATATAACAACAATTTTTAAATGAAAAAAAATTTTATTAAACAACATTTTTAAATGACTCTTTCAAATAAAATTCTAAATTAAATTTCTAATCTCTTAATCTCTTTTAATCAATCAAACTAGGAATAATTTTTAAAATTTGGTTTAAAACTATATTATATTATTGTAATAAACTTTTAGAATTTAATACCAAATAGAAAACAATTTATTAACCAAAATATCAAAATTTAATTGGATATCCTTTATATCTATTTAATTAATTAAATTTTAAATTAAGTTATACATAAATTATACGAGGTATTAAAATGAGTACTACAGAAAATAAATTTTACAGAGATATTGCAAATTTAATTGGAGCAAGAGTAAAGGTACAAACCAATTTTTCCGAAAATAAAATTTATATAGGAACATTGTCTTCCTACGATCGTAATACAATGTCTATTTTTCTGCGGGATGTCAATGATGAAGATGGTAATAAATTTGATAAAATTATCATTTATGGGCCATGGATCCAATATATCATTGAAACTGAAAAACCATTTGATCTAAAAGGACTTGCAGAATCCTTGGCTAAACTATTTCCACCCGGAGAAGTTGAATATATTGAATCAGCAGGCACTATCATGATTTTAAATAAAATAAAAGTAACGGAAGAAGGTGTTTCAGGAACAGGTCCTCTTGCTGAACGTGTTAAAAAAGCTTTTGATGAGTTTGTGGCTGAGAAAGAAGCTCAAAAACGATCATAATTAACTAATATTATTTATATATTAATAATTTGGGTGTATTAAATGTACCAAATTCAAGCTAAAGTAACGAAAATTGAGCCAACAGAAACGAGTGGCGTGGTTTTTGTATATTTTTCAAACAAGGATTCTGAACTTAGACTTGAAATTCCAGAAAAAATAAATTATTTCAAGATAGATGATGAAGTTGCAATTAGATTTGTCGAATCAGATAATAGTGAAGATGATGATCGACTTTTTGTGCTTGGATACATATTTTCCAATAAAATAGATGAGAAAGACCATAGGATTGTTCATATTAGTATAGGTGGACTCGGATTTAAATTAATCTTTAATAACAGTGATGAAATTCCCATATTAAAGCCAAAAAGGGACATATACATCGGATTTAAATAATATTTTCTATCTTTTTTAATTAAAAAATAAGATCACAAATTTTGTTGATTACTGTTAAAGAATTTTAAATTTTAAGTTTAAATTGGTTTGTCTATTTAATTTTAATTTATGGTTCATAACTATTATAACTAGTTTATTTTAATTATCCTTTTATTATGTTTTATTAACTATTTTAATCTAAAATAAAACGAATGAATTTCAAACTTTATTTATAATTTTAATGAAAATAATTGAAAACCCTTAATTTTTATATCTATAATAAAAATAAAAACTTTGGACAGAAAGATTCTTATAGAAGTAAATGTACTACTTAACACGACTGAATTAAATTTAGACGATTTAATTATTTTATGAACTAAAAATCTAACTGATAAAATTAAAATAAATACTTTTTACTAAAATTTTGAACTATTATTAGAAATAGTACTGAAATTGGTGATTATATGGCTCAGATAGGAAGCTTAGGCGGTCAACCCGTAATAATTTTGAAAGAAGGAACTACTAGGACAAGAGGTAGAGATGCTACAAAAATCAATATAATGGCAGCAAAGGTTATTGCAGAAGCAATAAAAAGTACTCTTGGTCCAAAAGGAATGGATAAAATGCTTGTTGATTCTTTAGGAGACGTCGTTATTACAAACGATGGTGCAACTATTTTAGATGAAATCGATGTACAACATCCAGCAGCTAAAATGCTAGTTGATGTAGCAAAAACTCAAGATGACGAAGTTGGGGATGGCACTACAACCGCTACTATATTAGCCGGTGAATTGTTAAGGCTTGCTGAAGAACTCTTAGACCAGAATATCCATCCTACAACCATCGTAAGTGGATTCAAGAAAGGTGGAGATAAAGCAAGGGAAATTCTTGAAAATATGGCAATTGATGTAGACATCAATGACAAAGAAATCCTTAAAAAATGTGCAATGACTTCAATGAACTCTAAATCCATTTCGATAGGCAAAGAGCATTTTGCTAACATTGCGGTTGATGCTGTTAACCAGATCAAGGAAAAGCGTGGCGATAAATGGATTGTTGATATCGATCAGATTCAGATCCAAAAGAAACAGGGTAAAAGCGTGCTTGATACTGAACTAGTAAATGGCATAATTATCGATAAAGAAGTGGTCCATTCTGCAATGCCCAAAAAAGTCGAGAATGCAAAAATATTGTTAATTGATTCCGCCCTAGAAATTGAAAAAACAGAATTCGATGCGGAAATTAGGATAACCGATCCAGCTCAAATGCAACAATTTTTAGATGAAGAAGAAAGAATGCTTAAAGACATGATCGATAAGATCGTTAAATCTGGTGCCAATGTTGTCTTCTGTCAAAAGGGTATCGACGATATTGCACAGCATTTCTTGGCTAAAAACAAGATTCTTGCAGTAAGAAGAGTTAAGAAATCTGATATGGAGAAATTAAAGAGAGCAACTGGTGCAAGCATAATTTCTAACTTAGAAGATTTAACCTCAGATGATCTAGGTTATTCAAATATCGTAGAAGAGAAGAAAGTTGGCTCTGATAAAATGGTATTCATCGAGGGTTGCAAAGATCCAAAAGCTGTCAGCATTTTGATAAGAGGTGGCGTTGAACATGTCGTTGATGAGGCAGAAAGATCCTTACACGATGCATTGTGTGTTGTAGCAGATATTATTGAATATAATAAAATCGTTCCTGGTGGCGGAGCACCTGAAGTTGAAGTAGCAAAGAAATTAAGAGAATATTCTGCAAGTGTCGGAGGTAGAGAACAATTAGCAATCGATCAGCTAGCGAGCGCATTAGAAGTGATTCCAAAAACATTGGCCGAAAATGCTGGACTTGATCCAATAGATATACTTGTTGAATTACGTGAAAAACACAGTCAAGAATCAGGTAAAAATTATGGTGTGGATGTATTCAGTGGTAAAGCAGTGGATATGGTAGAAAAAGGAATAATTGAACCCCTTGTAATTAAGATCCAAGCCATTAAATCCGCAATAGAAGCCGCCAGCATGATCTTAAGAATTGATGATGTGATTGCAGCAAAAGCAAGCTCCGGTGAACCAGGTGCAGGTGGTCCTGGTGGTGGTATGGGCGGAATGGGTGGCATGGGTGGTATGGGCGGTATGGGCGGCGGAATGCCTCCAATGATGTAAAATAAAATTTTTCTAATTTCTATTTTCTCTATTTATTTAAATAGATCTTAAAATATTTCTAATTTTTTTGAAAATAATTAATTTAAACCAATTAATATTTTAACTTAGTTAGTTCTAATCAGGTTCTTATTTAAATTATATTTTGTTTATTTTTTTAAGGTTCATTAGGGTGTTAAATCTTAATTTCTGAGATTATTTCCAAAAGTATTTTCTCTTATTTTCATTTTTCGGTTATTTTTAATCACTTATTATGGAAAATTTTAAATTGGTCTTTATTTTAAAGTAGTTAAAATTTGTTTTGAAGTATTTAAAAAATTAAATTATGTGGTATTATCTTTAAAATCAATAAAATAAAAGTGAGACATATGAGTGTCTACGATGTTAGAATATTGGAAACTTTAAAATCAGAAAAAGGTTATATTAGACCTGAAGAGTTAGCAAGAAAAGCAAAATTAAATATTCAACAGGTCAATACAATCTTACCCAGATTAGAGTATTATAATGCAGTAGAAATTAAAGAAGATAAAAAGGAATTTTTATTTTTAACGGATGAAGGTAAGATTTATTTGGAAAATGGGCTTCCTGAAATTTTATTGATAAATTTCATTTCACAAAAGGGTGAATTATCTACAAGAGAACTGAAACAAAGTAATTTAGCGGATTATGTTAAAAAAATTGGTGTAAATTGGGCAAAAAAGAAGAATCTTGTAGAATTTAAAAAGAAAGATAAAGAAGCATTTATTAATCTTACAAAAAAGGGAGAGGAATATGCTAACTCAGAGGCCCTTGAATCAAAATTTATAAATTTATTTAAATCTAAAGAGGAGATTCTTTTTGATGATGTTAAATCTGAGTTTAAAGACATAATTGATGAATTTAAAAGCAGGGGTATCCTTGATTCAAGGATTGAAGTTTCTAAACTCGTAAAAATAAAGAAGGGCGTTAATATTAAGGATTTTGAAGTAAAAGAAATCACGCGCATAACCCAAGACATCATAAAAAACAAGACCTGGAAAGAAAAGAAAATTAAGGAATTTGATGTAACAGTTAGACCAAAAATTATTTATGCAGCTAAAAGGCACCCGTATTTAGAATTTTTGGACGAAGTTAGAGAGTTATTAATAGGGTTAGGTTTTAAAGAATATAAGGGCCCTTTTGTCGAGGCTGAATTCTATAATTTTGATTGCTTGAACCAAGCTCAAGATCACCCTGCAAGGGAAATTCATGATTCTTATATTTTAAAGAGGCCAACAGTTGCAAATATAGTTGATATGGATTTGGTAGAAAGGGTTAAGCTGACGCATGAAAATGGTTGGAAGACCAATTCAACTGGTTGGGGCTATAAATGGAGTTTTGATCTTGCAAGACGTTTAATTCTAAGATCTCAGACTACTGCGGTATCTGTAAGAACAATATTAAAAGAGAAAAAGCCACCAATAAAAATGTTTACTTTAGATAGAGTGTTTAGACCTGATGTATTGGACGCTAAACACGCACAAGAATTTGATCAATGTGAAGGAATCGTTCTAGGTGAAAATCTGAACTTACGGAATTTATTAGGTGTATTAAAAGAATTTGCATTTCAACTGGGTTTTAAAGATATAAAGTTTAAACCTGGATTTTTCCCTTTCACGTCGCCCAGTGTTGAAGCATTCGTTAGACATGAAAAACTTGGCTGGATAGAAATTCTCGGTTCAGGGCTATTTAGACCCGAAGTTTTAATTCCCCTTGGAATTGATTATCCAAAAGTTCAGTGTCTAGCTTGGGGCATCGGAATTGGAAGACTTGCTATGGTGAGACTTGGATTAGATGATATTAGAATGCTTCATTCTCAGGATCTTAATTATTTAAGAAATTCAACAATTATTTTAAAAAAATAATAGTGAGGTAGAATATAATGCCAACAGTAAATGTTTCTTGGGAAGATCTATCAAAATTAATTTTGAAAGGACTTGGTGAAGAGGAAATTTCAAAATTACCATGTGAGGTAGATGAAGATATAATTTATAAAGAGGATCTAGAGGAACTTTTATTTTTAAATAAAGCAGAAGTAGAAAGCTGGAAGGGTGATATGATCGAGATAGAAGTGACCAGCGATCGAATTGATCTTTTATCAGTTGAGGGGTTCGCTAGAGCTATTAGAGGTTTTCTAGGAATTGAAGTAGGACTACCTCACTATTCAATCGAAAAATCTAATTTTGAGTTAATTGTAGATCCTTCAGTAAATCAAGTAAGACCTTATATTGTTTCGGGAATCATTGAAAATGTTG